>NZ_JBHXSL010000036.1:0-80739 GCF_042714725.1 Streptomyces sp. NPDC058685 | reverse complement strand
CGCCCGGTTACATTCCGAACCCGGAAGCTAAGCCTTTCAGCGCCGATGGTACTGCAGGGGGGACCCTGTGGGAGAGTAGGACGCCGCCGAACAATCATTGTGGGAAGGCCCCGCACCTCTGGTGCGGGGCCTTTCTGCGTTCCGGGCCGAATTCGGGTCGGAATTGCAACCCTTGGCTCCGCATCCGCCTTTTACAGCTTGCCGGCCGCCTTCAGCGCCAGATAGGCGTCCGCGAGAGCCGGAGCGAGATTGTCCGGGGTCGCGTCCACGACAATGACGCCATGGCGCTGAAGTTGTTCCGCCGTGCGGCGACGCTGAGCCTGGGACTGGGTACCCGCCGCGGCGTCGTAGACGGCCTCCACATCCCCGCGGGCCGCGGACATCTCCTGGATGTGCGGATCGGCCACCGCGGCCACGAGCACGGTGTGCCGTTGGGTGAGCTGAGGCAGGACCGGGAGCAGGCCCTCTTCGATGGGGGCAGCATCGAGGCCCGTGAGCAGCACGATCAGCGATCGTCGCGGAGCGCTCTTGAGAGCGGCTGCACTCAGGCCACGCGCATCGGTCTCGACGAGCTCCGGCTCCAGGGGGGCGAGTGCGTTGACCATGGCGGGCAGGAGTTCGCCTGCGGCTCGTCCCTGCACCTGGGCTCGGACACGACGGTCGTACGCCAGGAGATCGACCCGGTCACCGGCGCGTGAGGCAAGCGCGGTGAGGAGCAGGGCGGCATCCATCGCCGCGTCGAGACGCGGGACATCTCCCACTCGGCCGGCGGATGTGCGGCCGGTGTCGAGGACGACGAGGATGTGGCGGTCGCGTTCCGGGCGCCAGGTGCGCACGGCAACAGTTGTCTGGCGGGCGGTGGCCCGCCAGTCGATGGAGCGGGTGTCGTCTCCGGGCACGTAGTCGCGAAGACTGTCGAACTCCGTCCCCTGCCCACGGATCAGGACGCTGGTGCGGCCGTCGAGTTCTCTCAGGCGGGCCAGCCGGGACGGCAGGTGCTTGCGGCTGGCGAACGGAGGCAGGACGCGGACTGTCCAGGGGACGCTGTGACTGCTCTGGCGGGCGGCGAGGCCGAGGGGGCCGTACGACCGGACGGTGACTCTTTCGGCATGACGGTCGCCGCGGCGCGTGGGACGCAGAGTGGTGGTGACACGTCGGCGTTCACCGGCCGGGACGGCCACCTTGTGCCGGGATGCGGCTTGCTCTGTGCCGGCGACCCAGCTGCTGGGAGGCCAAGCGTCGCGAAGGTGGGCGCGCAGGCGGCGTGCTGAAGGGTTGGTGATCGTCAGCTGGACGTCAGCCCGTTCACCGAGTCGAACTGATGTGTCACCGCTTCGGGTGAATCGGAGCGTTCGCACTGGCGCGGCGAGGGCGTAGTCGCACAGGATTGCCAAAGAGAGAGGCGCATTCACAGCAAGCATCCCCGTCCAGCTGGGCGCGAGGATGCCCACGGGGAGCGAGCCGAGAGCGGCGAGCAGTGCGGTTCGTCCGGTGAGGGCCATGGCGCGGCCTCAGCGGGGGACGGGGACGTGGCTGAGGATCGCGGTGATGACGGAGTCGGCAGTGACTCCTTCCATCTCCGCTTCCGGCCGGAGCTGGATCCGATGGCGCAGCGTCGGCAGGGCCAGGGCCTTCACGTCGTCGGGGATGACGTAGTCGCGGCCGGTGAGCCACGCCCACGCGCGGGCGGTGGACAGCAGGGCCGTAGCGCCTCGGGGGGACACACCGAGACTGAGTGAGGGGGACTCGCGGGTGGCACGACAGATATCGACGACATAGCCGGTGATCTCGGCGGACACCGAGGTCTTGGCGACGGCGGCCCGGGCCGCCTCCAGGGCGGCGGGCCCGGCGACGGGGCGCACTCCCGCCGCATGGAGATCGCGTGGGTTGAAGCCTTCGGCGTGACGGGTCAGCACGCCGATCTCGTCGTCCCGCGAAGGCAGCGGCACGGTCAGCTTCAGCAGGAAGCGGTCGAGTTGGGCTTCGGGCAGGGGATAGGTCCCCTCGTACTCCACGGGGTTCTGCGTAGCCGCCACCAGGAAGGGATCCGGAAGCATGCGGGGCGTGCCGTCCACCGTGACCTGACGCTCCTCCATCGCCTCGAGGAGCGAGGACTGGGTCTTGGGAGGCGTGCGGTTGATCTCGTCGGCGAGCAGAAGATTGGTGAAGACGGGACCTGGCTGGAAGGAGAACTCCGCGGTGCGGGCGTCGTAGACGAGCGAGCCGGTGACATCGCTGGGCATGAGGTCGGGGGTGAACTGGACACGCTTGGTGTCGAGTTCGAGTGATGCCGCGAGGGCGCGGACCAGGAGAGTCTTGGCGACTCCGGGTACCCCTTCGAGAAGGACATGGCCGCGGCAGAGCAGAGCCACGACGAGTCCGGTGACAGCGGGATCCTGGCCGACCACGGCCTTGGCGATCTCGGTGCGCAGGGCTTCCAGGGAAGCGCGGGCGCGGTCCGAGCTCTCAGCTGTCTCGGGTGTCGGGGCGCTCATGAGGTGCGTACCTCTCTTTCGAGGGCGTCGAGTTGATCTGCCAGGTGAACAAGTGCGGTGTCGTCGGCCGGAGCCGGCCCGAACAGCAGGGCGGTGAGATCCCGGTCGCCGGCGGCCAGGCGCGCGGAGACGGCGGGGAGTAGCACCTCGGGGGAGTGGGCGTCGGCAGTGGAGACGCCGAGGAGTGGTGCGAGCCGGGTACGGGTGGCCGAGCGCAGTGCCGCGGCGGCGCGGTCGCGGGCGTTCACCTTGCGGTAGAGGCGGGCGCGTCCCTGTGTTGATTCGGATGCCCGGATGGCCACCGGCAGCCGTTCGGTGACGAGGGGGCCCAGGCGGCGGGCACGCCAGATGGCTGCAAGCGCGGCGGCGAACGTCAGTTGGAGGGTGCCCCAGAGCCAGCCGGAAGGGATCAGATCGAAGAACGTGCTGTCGGTGTCTGCGTCGGTGCCGTCCTGCGTGGCGGAGCCGTCGGCGAGTGAGGGGAGGTACCAGACCAGATGAGGGCGGGAACCGAGGAGTTGGAGCGCGAGAGAGGCGTTGCCGCGCTGGTCGAGGCGGTCGTTGTAGAGGATGTCCGGGGCACCGAGCAGGACGGTGTCGCCGCCGTCGGAGTCGTCGATCCTGACGAGGCTGGGCAGTCCCTCACTCGGGTAACAGGCGTCGGTCCCGAGCGCCTTGGTGACGTAGCGCTCGCCGCCGAGGTCGGCGTTGCCCGCTCTGCGCGCGGCGGCGAGGGAGCACTGGGGAGTGCGGGCCGCGACAGGGGCGGGGGTGTCGGAGCGCACCCCGGGGGCGAGCGTCTCGACGGATGCGGCACCGGCGGAGACGAGTACGGTGCGTCCCCCGGACGTTGCTGTCGCCGCCCGAAGGGTTTCCTGCTGGCTGTCCGTCAGCAGGTCGGGCATCGCGACCAGAAGTGTGGTGTCCGTGTCGGCAGCGGCAGTTGCCTCGTCCAGAGTGGTGACCACGCGGGTGGAGACACCGCTGTCCTTGAGGATCTCGGCCACGGCGCGGCTGCCCAGACGGTCGGCCGAGCGCGGGTCGAGGCGGCCGTGCTGGTCGCCGGACTGCAGTGCGGCCATGGCGATGCCTGCCACCAGGAGGATCACCAGGGCCAGCAGCAGACCGCGGGTGCGGGTCCACACCTGGCGCCCTGTGGGGGACATGGAGGTGGAGCTGGGGGCAACCCCGGTCATCCGGCTGCTCCTTGGGACGCGCCGGCGAGTTGGGGCTTGGCGCGTTCCAGTTCGAGGTCGAGGTCCCGCAGCCGGAGATACGCCTGCCGGTCGGTGGTCCGGCCGCCGTATGTGACGTCGTCGAACTCCCTGGCGGCTGCACGCAGCCCGGCGACGTGGTCGGGGAGGGAGCGGCCGCCTTCGGCGGCTGCCTCATCGGCGGTGCGGCCCGGGCGCGGATCGAGGAGGGCGCGTTCTTCCAGCGAGCGGACGATGGCACGCATCCGTTCCTGGACGGCCTGGTTCCAGCGTTCCGCCGCCGCGTGGGTCTCTGCGGCGCTGCGGTGTTCCGCCGCGCTGCGGGGAATGTCGTCGAAGAGGGAGTCGGCCGAGGTCGCAGCGCGGCGGGGGGTGCCAAGTCGCCACCAGAGGGCGGCGATCAGGCCGATGACCAGGATGGCGACGACGACAAGGCCGAGCGGGCCGCCGGGGGTGGCGCCGGAGGCCGTGTCGAAGATGCCGCCCACCCAGTCCCAGAAGCGGTCGAGGGCGCGCTGGAGCAGGCTCGGGTCGTTCTCGTGGTACATCGGCTTCGACAGTTCGCGCTCCGCCGCCTCCCTGGCAGGTATCCGAGGAGTGTCCACCGGTACGTCGTCGCCGGCGGCCAGGGCCGCCCGCACTGCTGTCACACCCCCCGCGGTGAACACCGCATCAGCCCCTGGAGTGGGTGCCGGGCGGCTCGGAGCCGTAGCCGGAGACGCCCGCGGCCCGGGCGAGTTCGATGTCCAGGGCCTCGCGGCGGATGCGCTGGTCGATGTAGAGGAGCACCGTCACACCCGCGGAGATCGGGTAGGTGATGGAGGATGCGATCACCGAGCCGATGCCGGTGATGATCAGGAAGGCCCAGCCGAACTCCGGCGTGGTGCCGGAGAAGAGGTCGCCGAACCCGGTGCCGTCCACGGCGAACGCGATCACGCTGAACGGCACCGCGATGATCATCGACACCAGCAGCGTCAGCAGCAGCGTCAGCGCGATGATGCCGAATGTCCGCCACCACGCGCCCTGTACCAACTTGGCGGAGCGGCGAAGGGACTGGACGACCCCCTGACGCTCCAGCATCAGGGCGGGCGAGGCGAGAGCGAAGCGGACCATCAGCCACAGGATGACCGGTCCGGCGACGAGCCCTCCGAGGACGGCGAGCGCGACTCCGGCTCCGCCGCCGATCAGCAGGCCGGGCACCAGCGCCACGGCCATGATTCCCACGCTCATCAGTGGCAGCAGCAGGGTGAGGCCGAGGAGTTGGGGCAGCCGGGGCCGGGCCTCCTGCCAGGCCTCGGAGAGGCTGACGGGGCGGCCCAGTACCGAACGGCTGATGACCATGGTGAGCAGGGCGGTGGTGAAGAGTGTGCCGACCAGCGCGATCAGGATCGACGGGCCCATGGCCACGAGGCTGGCCTGCAGCGAGTCGACGGACTGGCGCAGCGCCTCCGACGGGTCGGCGTCGGGGTCGACCTCGGGGGGCGTGGGAAGCAGGTAGCGCTCGACGAGGATGTCGCAGATCTGGGAGATCACGGAGACGGTGATCGTGATGCCCAGGACCGTGCGCCAGTGGGCGCGCAGCGTCGAGACCGCGCCGTCGAGGATCTCGCCGACGCCCAGCGGGCGGAGCGGGATGACACCCGGCTTGGCCGCGGGGGGCGGGCCCCACGCGCCGCGCGGCGGACCGGCGCCCCAGCCCGGGGCGGGCGGGGGAGCCTGCGGAGGAGTCCGAGGCGGTCCCGTCGGCGCCGACCACTGGCCGGCGGGCGGCTGCTCCTTGGACCACTTCGAGGCGGGGCCGCTCTCGTCGGCGGGCCCGGCGGGCCGGGGTACGCCGGCGTCGTCCTGCCCGTTGGAGGGAGCGGATCCGGGCGAGGCCCAACCCGGAGTGTCGTTCACCGTCGTCCACCTCATGCACTGGTTGTGGTGCCGGCTCGGCGAGCCGGAGCGTTCACACGGCCTGTCGGTGTATCGGGTCGGCAGGCTGGCAGCCATCGTGCCACGCGGGGCCCGCTGGTGGGCGGGGCCCTGTATCTCCTTCGCACCTTCATTGTCGGAGTCTCACCGGGCAGACTGGGCGGATGGCTGATCAGTACGCACAAAACCCGGTGGGCGACGAGTCGCCCCCGCTTCCCGCGCTGCGCTGGAGCGAGCCTCCGGAAGGGCCCGTGCTGGTGCTTCTCGACCAGACCCGGCTTCCTGCCGAGGAGGTCGAGCTGGTCTGCACCGATGTGCCCGCCCTGGTGCAGGCCATTCAGACCCTCGCCGTGCGCGGGGCTCCTCTGCTGGGCATTGCCGGCGCCTACGGTGTGGCGCTCGCCGCCGCACGCGGTTACGACATCGAGGAGGCTGCGCCGCTGCTCGAAGGCGCGCGGCCCACCGCGGTGAACCTGGCCTACGGGGTGCGGCGTGCGGTCGCCGCATACCGGGCCGCCGCCGACAAGGGGCCCGAGGAGGCCGCCCAGGCGGCTCTGACGGCCGCGAGGGAGCTGCACCGGGAGGATGCCGAGGCCAGTGCCCGGATGGCCGGTCACGGGCTCGCTCTGCTCGATGAGCTGCTGCCGGGCGGCGGGCACCGGATCCTGACCCACTGCAACACCGGTGCGCTGGTCTCGGGCGGGGAGGGCACGGCGTTCGCCGTGGCGCTTCACGCCCACCGGGCCGGCGAGCTGCGGCGTCTGTGGGTGGACGAGACGCGGCCGCTGCTCCAGGGTGCGCGGCTGACGGCGTACGAGGCTGCCCGCAACGGCATGCCCTACACCCTGCTCACGGACAGTGCCGCGGGCTCCCTGTTCGCCGCGGGGGAGGTGGATGCGGTACTCATAGGCGCCGACCGCATAGCCGCGGACGGCTCGGTGGCCAACAAGGTGGGGAGCTATCCGCTCGCCGTACTGGCGAAGTACCACCATGTGCCGTTCATCGTGGTCGCTCCGACCACGACGGTGGACCTGAGCACGCCGGACGGGGCGTCGATCGAGGTGGAGCAGAGGGCCGGACACGAAGTCACGGAAGTCACCGCCCCGCAGGTTCCTGCGGCCGCGGGAGCAGTGGGCGGCGGGCTTCCCGTCGCGCCGCTGGGGACCCAGGCGTACAACCCGGCCTTCGATGTCACACCGCCGGATCTGGTGACGGCGATCGTCACCGAACTGGGGGCGTTGTCGCCGGTCACCGGCGGTGGAATCGCGGAGCTGTGTGCCAGGTCACGCCAGGTAACGATTAGCTAATGGGATGATGTCGATTATGAAGGGACGAGTCCTTGTCGTCGATGACGACACCGCACTGGCCGAGATGCTCGGGATTGTGCTGCGTGGTGAAGGTTTCGAGCCGTCGTTCGTAGCGGACGGCGACAAGGCACTTGCCGCTTTCCGTGAGGCAAAACCGGATCTTGTGCTGCTGGACCTGATGCTGCCCGGACGGGACGGCATCGAGGTGTGCCGCCTGATCAGGGCGGAGTCCGGCGTGCCGATCGTGATGCTCACCGCCAAGAGCGACACCGTGGACGTGGTGGTCGGCCTGGAGTCCGGGGCCGACGACTACATCGTGAAACCGTTCAAGCCGAAGGAGCTGGTCGCCCGGATCCGGGCGCGGCTGAGGAGGTCAGAGGAGCCGGCGCCGGAACAGCTGGCGATCGGTGACCTGGTCATCGACGTGGCCGGGCACTCCGTGAAGCGGGAGGGACAGTCCATCGCGCTGACCCCGCTGGAGTTCGACCTGCTCGTCGCGCTGGCCCGTAAGCCGTGGCAGGTGTTCACCCGTGAGGTCCTGCTCGAGCAGGTCTGGGGCTACCGTCACGCCGCGGACACCAGGCTGGTGAACGTGCACGTCCAGAGGCTGCGCTCCAAGGTCGAGAAGGACCCGGAGCGTCCGGAGATCGTGGTGACCGTACGTGGTGTCGGTTACAAGGCCGGACCGAGCTGACATGACCCGAGGCAGTGTTGCTCCGAAGCCCGGGGAGCCGGGAGTCCGTACGGGGCGGGCTGCCGGACCGGGGCATGAGACGTCGCGATTCGGCCGCCTGCTGCGTGGCGGGCGGTCGGGTCGGAACGGCGACCCCGGACGTCTGATGCTCCGGCTCTTTCTGCGCTGGGTCCGCCGGCCGCTGCTGCCCGCTGTGCGGCTGTGGCGCCGGAACATCCAGCTCAGGGTCGTCGCGATGACGCTGCTGATGTCGCTCGGTGTGGTCGCGCTCCTCGGGTTCGTCGTCATCGGGCAGGTGCGCAACGGCCTGCTCGACGCCAAGGCGAAGGCGGCGCAGAGCCAGGCGGCCGGCGGTTTCGCCGTGGCGCGGGAGCGGGCTGCCAATCTGCGGACCGAGTCCGGCGCGCAGGACGGCGGCTCGAGCGGGCGGACGGCGACGAGCTGGCGCTCCGACCTCGTGGAACAGCTCGCCAGTGGTGGCCAGGGTGCGTTCAACGTGGTGGCGCTGAGCGCCGACGCCGCCAACGCGGGCAACCGTTTCCCGCGGACTTCGGGCAGCGTGGACCCGTCCAGCATTCCGCAGGAGCTGCGGGACGCCGTGGACCAGGGCACGGGGACGTACGAGACGTACATCCAGATCAAGTACAACGACGACCACGAGCCGGAGCCCGGCCTGGTCGTCGGCACCCGGCTCAACGACATCGAGGAGTATCCGTACGAGCTGTACTACGTCTTCCCGCTCGCGCAGGAGGAGCAGTCGCTCAATCTGGTCAGAGGCACACTGGCCACGGCCGGTCTGTTCGTCGTCGTGCTGCTGGGTGCCATCGCCTGGCTCGTGGTGAGGCAGATCGTGACACCGGTGCGTATGGCCGCCGGGATCGCCGAGCGGTTGTCCGCCGGCCGTCTCCAGGAGCGGATGAAGGTGACCGGTGAGGACGACATCGCCCGACTCGGTGAAGCCTTCAACAAGATGGCGCAGAGCCTTCAGCTCAAGATCCAGCAGCTGGAGGAGCTCTCCCGGATGCAGCGGCGCTTCGTCTCGGACGTCTCCCACGAACTGCGGACTCCGCTGACGACGGTGCGGATGGCGGCCGACGTCATCCATGAGGCGCGGGTCGACTTCGATCCGGTGACCGCGCGTTCGGCCGAGCTCCTCGGGGATCAACTGGACCGGTTCGAGTCGCTGCTCTCCGACCTGCTGGAGATCAGCCGCTTCGACGCGGGCGCGGCCGCGCTGGAGGCCGAGCCGATAGACCTCCGCGAAGTCGTACGGCGCGTGATCGGCGGCGCCGAGCCGCTCGCCGAGCGCAAGGGCACCCGGATACGCGTGGTCGGCGACGAGCAGCCCGTCGTGGCCGAGGCCGACGCCCGGCGCGTCGAGCGGGTGCTGCGCAACCTCGTCGTCAACGCCGTCGAGCACGGCGAGGGCCGGGACGTGGTGGTGCGCATGGCGGTCGCCGGCGGCGCGGTCGCCGTGGCCGTACGGGACTACGGCGTGGGACTGAAGCCCGGAGAGGCGACGCGGGTGTTCAACCGCTTCTGGCGGGCCGACCCCGCCCGGGCGCGTACCACCGGCGGTACCGGTCTCGGTCTGTCCATCGCCGTCGAGGACGCGCGGCTGCACGGTGGCTGGCTCCAGGCATGGGGCGAGCCGGGCGGCGGTTCGCAGTTCCGGCTGACGCTGCCGCGGACCGCGGACGAGCCGCTGCGCGGTTCGCCGATACCCCTGGAGCCGGAGGACTCGCGGCAGAACCGGGAGCGTGCCCTGGCCGAGGTGGCCGGACCGCACCTGAACGGGCACTTGCTGGCGTCCGTACCCGTTCAGTCCGTGTCGGAGCGTTCGCCCCTCTCCGTACCGCCGGGTGCCCCGGTACCGCCTCGTACACCCCCGCAGGGTGTCGACCCGACCGCGCTGCCCGGCAACGGAGCCCGTGTCGTGGCGCGACCGGGGAACGAACGGCAGGACTCCGCCTTCGCACAGCCTGCTTCCGACCGGGAGGACACCAACCGTGGGCGCTGATCCGCGTCGTAGAGGACGTCGAGGCGCGCTGCGTATGGTCGCGCTGCTCGGTGCCGGCGGTGTGCTGGCCGGTTGTGCCTCGATGCCCGACACCGGTGACATCCGTCCCGTGAAGGCGTCCCCGGGCGCCGACTCCGAGGTGCAGGTGTACGCGGTGAAGCCCCGCAAGGGAGCGGCCGCCGACGAGATCGTCAACGGCTTCCTCGAGGCGATGACCAGTGACGATGCCAATTTCGCCATCGCTCGGACGTATCTGACGCCGGAGGCGTCGCAGAAGTGGCGGCCCGACGCCAGTACGACGGTGCTGGAGACGGCTCCCACCGGCGGCCGGGCCGCGGTGGGCGGGGTCAGCACGGGGACCAGCTACCAGATCAAGGGCAAGCAGATCGCCGTGGTCGACTCGCAGCACGCCTTCCAGGCGAGCACGACCGAGGCGGAGGACTACGACTGGACGATGCATCTCTCCCGGCAGGGCGGCATCGAGGGCAAGGGCGAGTGGCGCATCGACAGCCCGCCTCCGGGCCTGCTGCTCGGCGCGTCCGACTTCCAGCGGAACTACGTCTCCATCAACAAGTACTACTTCGCCGCGGCGCCGGGCGGAGCAGGGGAAACCGTCGTGTCGGACCCGGTCTTCATCCGTCAGCGGATGGATCCGGTGACCCGGATGGATCCCGTGACGCAGTCGGTCAACGCGCTGCTCGACGGCCCCACGGACTGGCTGGACCCGGTGGTGGACTCGCGCTTCCCGCGCGGTACGGCGCTCAAGAGCGGCGTCACGTCCCTCGCGTTCGACGACCGGAACGTGCTGAAGGTGCCTCTCAACGAGAAGGCGTCCAACGTCGGCCGCGAGCAGTGCAAGAAGATGGCTGCGCAGATCTCGCTCACGCTGAGGGAGCTGTCGTCCACTCGGGTCGAGCAGGTGGAGCTGGAGCGTTCGAACGGCACGCAGCTGTGCGTGCTCGACAGCGTCGAGGCGGACGGTTACGCGCCGGACCGCGCGTCGGGGAAGCCGGTGTATCCGTACTTCGTCGATGCCAAGAACCGGCTCGCATGGCTGTCGGGCGCGACGAAGGAGGCGGCCACGCCGGCCAACGTGCGTGGGCCGTTCGGTGACGGACAGCTGCCGATCAGCGTCGTCGCTGTGGCACACGACGAGGACACCGCGGCCGCGGTCTCCAAGGACTTCGCCAGCCTGTACGTCTCGTCGATCGAGACCGATTCCCAGTTGGCGGCCCCAGTGGTGCGCAGCCTCGGCAAGACGCAGGACACCCGGCTGTCGGCACCCAGCTGGGACGGCCGCAAGGACCTGTGGATCGCCGACCGCAACCCGGAGAACCCGGCGTTGCTGCGTCTCGTGGGCGGGAAGGGCACGCCGCAGAAGGTCAACGTTCCCCAGTTGGGCGCTGTGCGCATCGAGTCCGTGAAGGTGTCCGCGGACGGCGCGCGCGTCGCGCTGCTTCTGACGGAGGGCGGCAGGACCACCCTGAAGATCGGGCGGGTGGAGCGCGGTCCCAAGGACAACCCGGTGGTGACCGTGGCCGAACTGGAGCCCGCGGCACCGCGGATGGAGAACGTCACGGCCGTCTCGTGGGCGGGCCCCAGCCGGCTCGTGGTGGTCGGCAAGGAGTCCGGCGGAGTGCAGCAGGTCCGCTACATCCAGACGGACGGCTCGACTTGGGACACGGGCGTGCTGCCCGGCCTCAACGGCGTGCAGTCGGTCGCCGCGGCGGACGGTGAGGACCGCCCGCTCGTGGCGTACTCCGAGGACGACGGCATCGTGCGGCTTCCGGCTGGTGCCAACTGGCAGCCGATCGTCGAGAAGGGCAGAGCGCCGGTCTACCCGGGCTAGGCCGTCTCCCGATGTGTCTCGTCGGCAGACGGGGCGGTCGATCGGCGTCGGCCGGTCAGGTCGCGGGTTGTCCACAGGCCGTTGTCCACAGGGGTGGCCGGACCTCCGGAGTGCGGGCACAGTGGTGGTCATGCGGAGGTGGTGGCAGGAAATCTCCGGCCTGGTGCTGCCGGCCGCATGCGGAGGCTGCGGCGTGCCCCGGACGTCGCTGTGCGAGAAGTGCGCGCATGAGCTGTACGGCTCCTCTGCGCGCCGTGCGAGGCCCGATCCCGAGCCGGCGGGTCTGCCGAAGGTCCACGCCGCCGCGCCGTACGCCGATGGGGTGCGCGCGGTGCTGATCGCGCACAAGGAGCGTGGTGCTCTGGGGCTGGCCCGGCCCCTCGGCATCGCGCTGGCCGGGGCGGTGCGGGCCTCGGTGCCCCCGGCCGCCCGGGCAGAGGGGCCGCTGTTGCTCGTACCGGTGCCGTCGGCGCGGCAAGCGGTGCGGGCCAGGGGGCATGACGCGGCGCGCAGGATCGCGCTGGCCGCCGCGGGGGAGCTGCGGCGTACGGGGACGAGGGCGAGAGCGCTGCCGGTGCTGCGGCAGCGGCGTGAGGTGGCCGACCAGGCGGGCCTGACAGCCCGCGAGAGAGTGGCGAATCTGTCCGGGGCCCTCGTGGTCGCCGGAGGCGCCGCACGGCTCCTGGAGGGCGGCAGAGCGGTTCTGGTGGACGACCTGATGACCACGGGGGCGTCGCTGGCGGAGGCGGCGCGGGCGCTCCGTGCGTCCATGCAACAGCGATTTACCGGATTCGACGAGCCGGCCGCGGCGGTCGTCGCAGTCTCACCCTCGGCTTTCGAAATACATCGGAACTGACAGGGAACGCGCAACGTTGCAGGTAGTGAGAGCCGATATTGCCCTGAACGGAGGTACGCGCTGGTAGCGGGTGCCGAGACCCGTCCGATAGAGCTATGTTCGGTTGTGAGGAATGGGGGAAAGCCCGGACCTCACCGAATGCACTGCCGTGCCTCCGGCCAGGGATTCGAGGCAACGACAACCTCAAAATTGGTGGGGTGGAGATCTTGTCTCCGGGGGAGGAGGAGGTGAAAGTCGCCTAGTCCGAGACTCCGGCACACACCGGGGTCTGGTGCAAGAGGGAGACGCTCCGCAGCCGACGCGCAGGCGGGGCAATCCGGAACGGAGTTCTGCGTGGACATCGTCGTCAAGGGCCGCAAGACAGAGGTGCCTGAGCGGTTCCGCAAGCACGTGGCCGAGAAGCTGAAGCTGGACAAGATCCAGAAGCTCGACGGCAAGGTGATCAGCCTGGACGTCGAGGTGTCCAAGGAGCACAACCCGCGGCAGGCCGACCGTTCCGACCGCGTGGAGATCACCCTCCATTCGCGGGGCCCGGTGATCCGGGCAGAAGCAGCGGCCGCCGACCCCTACGCAGCGCTTGACCTGGCAACGGCGAAGCTGGAGGGCCGGCTTCGCAAGCAGCACGACAAGCGCCACAACCGACGTGGCAGCGGCCGGATTTCGGCAGCCGAGGTCGCCGACGTCGTGCCTGGTGTGGCCGAGTTGAACGGCAACGGGAAGCTTCGCTCGGAGGAGACGCCGCAGACCGTTCCCACCACCAGGATGGGCTCGCTCGAAGTACAGGGCGAGGGACCGCTGGTGGTCCGCGAGAAGCTCCACACCGCAGCACCGATGACGCTCGACCAGGCCCTCTACGAGATGGAACTGGTCGGACACGACTTCTATCTCTTCGTCGACTCCGAGACGAAGCAGCCCAGTGTCGTCTACCGGCGGCACGCCTACGACTACGGCGTCATCCACTTGGAGAGTGACCCGCTCGCCGGCTCCGAGGCGGGCGGCGCCGGAGGTGCACTCGGCGGCTGACGCGGCCGTCGCACAGAACCGCAGGTCGGTGGTGCCCCTGAGCGCTCAGCGCGCCCTCGGGGGCACCCCCGTGCGACCTGGAACGACCGCACTGTCGCCCCGGCATGAAAGCATGGCGTCAGGAAGCCAACCCGTGTGCCATGCACTGAGGTTGGTGAACCACACATGACCTTCAGGCCACTGCCTTCAGGGGGAGGAACGATGGCGGACAGCTTCGGGCCGGTACGCGCCGCGGGCGACGCCGCAGACACGGTCGCCGAGACCGACGCGGACAGGGGCAGCTCCCGCGAGGAGCCGATCCGTGTCCTCGTGGTCGACGACCACGCCCTCTTCCGGCGCGGACTGGAGATCGTCCTCGCGCAGGAGGAGGACATCCAGGTCGTCGGCGAGGCGGGCGACGGTGCGGAAGCGGTCGACAAGGCCGCGGACCTGCTGCCGGACATCGTGCTGATGGATGTGCGGATGCCCAGGCGCGGCGGTATCGAGGCCTGTACCTCCATCAAGGAGGTGGCTCCCAGTGCGAAGATCATCATGCTGACGATCAGCGACGAGGAGGCCGACCTCTACGACGCGATCAAGGCGGGCGCGACCGGCTATCTCCTCAAGGAGATTTCCACCGACGAGGTGGCGACGGCCATCCGCGCGGTGGCTGACGGACAGTCGCAGATCAGCCCGTCCATGGCGTCCAAGCTGCTCACCGAGTTCAAGTCGATGATCCAGCGCACCGACGAGCGACGGCTCGTGCCGGCGCCGCGGCTCACCGAGCGTGAGCTGGAGGTGCTCAAGCTGGTGGCCACGGGCATGAACAACCGTGATATCGCCAAGGAGTTGTTCATCTCGGAGAACACCGTGAAGAACCACGTCCGCAACATCCTGGAGAAGCTTCAGCTGCACTCCCGGATGGAGGCCGTGGTCTACGCGATGCGGGAGAAGATCCTCGAGATCAGGTGAGCTCGGCCAGCAGACCGGCCCGCAGCTCCGGGCGGTCGACCCGCTCGATCCGGACCGCGTCGCAGCCCACCCACTCGGCGGCCTCCCGCAGGGCCTGCGCCATCGGTGCCACGGCCTTCGGGGTGTCGAGCGCGACTTGCTTGGCCACGAGCGTCGTGCCCTCCCGTGCCGGGTCGACGCGCCCCAGCAGCTTCCCGCCCGCGAGCAGCGGCATGGCGAAGTAGCCGTACACCCGCTTGGGCTTCGGGACGTACGCCTCGAGCCGGTGGGTGAAGCCGAAGATGCGTTCCGTCCGTGCGCGTTCCCAGATCAGCGAGTCGAACGGGGACAGCAGGGTCGTGCGATGGCGGCCCCGGGGCACGGTCGCGAGCGCCTCGGGATCGGCCCACGCCGGCTTGGACCAGCCCTCGACCGTCACCGGCACGAGGCCGGAGTCCGCGACCACCGCGTCGAACTGCTCGCCCTTGAGGCGGTGGTAGTCGGCGATGTCCGCGCGGGTGCCGATGCCCAGGGACTGGCCTGCGAGCCGGACGAGCCGGCGCAGACACTCCGCGTCGTCCAGCTCGGTGTGCAGGAGATCGCCCGGAATGGCCCGCTCGGCCAGGTCGTACACCCGCTTCCAGCTGCGCCGTTCGGTGCACACCACCTCGCCGTACATCAGCGCCCGCTCGACGGCGACCTTGGAGGCGGACCAGTCCCACCACTCGCCGCCGTTCTTCGCGCCGCCCAACTCCGTCGCGGTGAGGGGGCCTTCGGTGCGCAGCTGCTTGATCACGGTGTCGTAGGCGCCGTCCGGCAGATCGTGCGACCAGTGCGGGCGGGCGCGGTAGGCCCGGCGGCGGAACGCGAAGTGCGGCCACTCCTCGACGGGCAGGATGCAGGCCGCGTGTGACCAGTACTCGAAGCTGTGGCCCTCGGTCCAGTACGCGTCCTCGACCGTGCGACGGCCGACCGCGCCGAGACGGGCGTAGGGGATCAGCTCGTGCGAGCGGGCCAGAACCGAGATCGTGTCGAGCTGGACGGCGCCCAGGTGCCGCAGCACGCCGCGCACCCCGCCGCGCCGGTCAGGCGCGCCCAAGAACCCCTGGGCCCGCAGTGCGATACGGCGGGCCTCGTCGGCGGACAGATCGGCGGCGGGAGGCGGCAGCGTCGTCATGGTCCGCACGATAGACGGCGGCACTGACATCGGTCCCGCAGCCGGTGCCGGCCGGATCCGCACCCGCCCGCCCTCGCCTGCTTCCGTCCCGCGGAGCGGCCTGCCGTACCGGCCCCGGAAACGGATCGGCTCCCGTTTCAGTCCCTCGCCGGCAGATACGGCTGCGGCGTCGGCAGCCCGACATCCGACGGGAGCAGCGAGCCCACCCAGGAGTCACGGAGCGTGTCCTTGTTCAGAAGCGCCGCGCGCAGTGCCCCCTCGACCACGAAGCCGGCCTTCTCGGCCACCGCGCGCGAGGCGGTGTTGCCGACCTCCGCCCGCCATTCCAGCCGGGTCGCGCCCAGTCTGGTGAAGGTCCAGTGCGCCACGGCGCCCACCGTCTCCGCCATGATCCCGCGGCCCCGGAACTCCTTGCCCGTCCAGAAGCCGATCTCCCAGGTGCCCGAGAAGGTACGCAGCGTGACCGCGACGGACGCCATCAGCGGGCCGCCGGTGCGCGGCAGTACGGCGAAGGTGCACATCGTTCCGTTGCGCCAGCCCTCCGGGACCATCTGACCGGTGAACTCGGCGGCGTGCTCGCGTTCGTACGGCGAGGGGACCGTGGTCCACCGTTGAATGTCGGGGTCCTGACAGGACTCGAAGACCGCCTCCGTGTCGTCGGGCGTGAAGGTACGCAGCAGCAGGCGCTCGGTGGTGAGAGTGATGGGCTCCATGGCCCGGATTCTGGTTCCCCCAGGGGACGGATGCGAGCACTTTTCGTACCTCACCGGCACCTTCGGCGCGTCCCGCGCGTTCTCATTGCGGGTAACAGCAGGCCTGGCTGACTGCGGGCCTCCCGACCCGGCGTGGTCCTCGCTTACGATGGCCGTTGCGGTGGGGCCTACCTGCCGTGCCCGCGCCAGTGTCCCTAACACGACCCAGTGCCAGGCCCGATCGGCAAGGAGACCAGCCTCAGTGTCCGTCTTCAACAAGCTCATGCGTGCAGGCGAAGGCAAGATCCTGCGCAAACTGCACCGCATCGCGGACCAGGTCAACTCCATCGAAGAGGACTTCGTCAACCTCTCCGACGCCGAGTTGCGGGCGCTCACGGACGAGTACAAGGAGCGGTACGCCGACGGCGAGAGCCTCGACGACCTGCTTCCCGAGGCGTTCGCGACCGTTCGTGAGGCCGCCAAGCGCGTCCTCGGCCAGCGCCACTACGACGTCCAGATGATGGGTGGCGCCGCGCTGCACCTCGGCTACGTCGCCGAGATGAAGACCGGTGAGGGCAAGACCCTCGTCGGCACCCTCCCTACTTACCTCAACGCGCTCTCCGGCAAGGGCGTCCACCTGATCACGGTGAACGACTACCTGGCCGAGCGCGACTCCGAGATGATGGGCCGGGTCCACAAGTTCCTGGGCCTGTCCGTCGGCTGCATCCTTGCGAACATGACGCCGGCCCAGCGCCGCGAGCAGTACAACTGCGACATCACGTACGGAACGAACAACGAGTTCGGCTTCGACTACCTCCGCGACAACATGGCGTGGTCCAAGGACGAGCTCGTCCAGCGCGGCCACAACTACGCCGTGGTCGACGAGGTCGACTCGATCCTCGTCGACGAGGCCCGTACGCCGCTGATCATCTCCGGCCCCGCCGACCAGGCCACCAAGTGGTACGGCGACTTCGCCAAGCTCGTCACCCGTCTGACCAAGGGCGAGGCGGGCAACCAGCTGAAGGGCATCGAGGAGACCGGCGACTACGAGGTCGACGAGAAGAAGCGGACCGTCGCCATCCATGAGCCGGGTGTCGCGAAGGTCGAGGACTGGCTGGGCATCGACAACCTCTACGAGTCGGTGAACACCCCGCTGGTGGGCTACCTGAACAACGCCATCAAGGCCAAGGAGCTCTTCAAGAAGGACAAGGACTACGTCGTCATCGACGGCGAAGTCATGATCGTCGACGAGCACACCGGCCGTATCCTCGCCGGCCGCCGCTACAACGAGGGCATGCACCAGGCCATCGAGGCGAAGGAAGGGGTGGACATCAAGGACGAGAACCAGACGCTCGCCACGATCACCCTCCAGAACTTCTTCCGCCTCTACGACAAGCTCGCGGGCATGACCGGTACGGCGATGACCGAGGCCGCCGAGTTCCACCAGATCTACAAGCTGGGCGTCGTGCCGATCCCGACGAACAAGCCCATGGTCCGCAAGGACCAGTCCGACCTGATCTACCGCACCGAGGTCGCCAAGTTCGCGGCGGTCGTCGACGACATCGCCGAGAAGCACGAGAAGGGCCAGCCGATCCTGGTCGGCACCACCTCGGTCGAGAAGTCCGAGTACCTCTCGCAGCAGCTGAGCAAGCGTGGCGTCCAGCACGAGGTCCTCAACGCCAAGCAGCACGACCGGGAGGCGACGATCGTCGCCCAGGCCGGCCGCAAGGGCGCGGTCACCGTGGCGACGAACATGGCCGGCCGTGGTACCGACATCAAGCTCGGCGGCAACCCCGACGACCTCGCCGAGGCGGAGCTGCGCCAGCGCGGTCTGGACCCGGTCGAGCACGTCGAGGAGTGGGCGGCGGCGCTGCCCGCGGCACTGGAGCGCGCCGAGGCGGCCGTCAAGGCCGAGCACGACGAGGTCACCGACCTGGGCGGCTTGTATGTGCTGGGCACCGAGCGGCACGAGTCGCGCCGTATCGACAACCAGCTGCGCGGCCGTTCCGGACGTCAGGGCGACCCGGGCGAGTCCCGCTTCTACCTCTCGCTCGGCGACGACCTGATGCGGCTGTTCAAGGCGCAGATGGTCGAGCGCGTGATGTCGATGGCGAACGTCCCCGACGACGTCCCGATCGAGAACAAGATGGTGACGCGCGCGATCGCGTCCGCCCAGTCGCAGGTCGAGCAGCAGAACTTCGAGACGCGTAAGAACGTCCTGAAGTACGACGAGGTGCTCAACCGCCAGCGTGAGGTCATCTACGGCGAGCGCCGTCGCGTCCTGGAGGGCGAGGACCTGCACGAGCAGGTGCGGCACTTCATGGACGACACCATCGACGCCTACATCCAGGCGGAGACGGTCGAGGGCTTCGCCGAGGAGTGGGACCTGGACCGGCTGTGGGGCGCGTTCAAGCAGCTCTACCCGGTGAAGGCGACCGTGGAGGAGCTGGAGGAGGCGGTCGGTGACCGCGCCGGCATCACCGCCGACTTCATCGCGGAGTCCATCAAGGACGACATCCACGAGCAGTACGACGAGCGCGAGAAGACGCTCGGCTCGGACATCATGCGTGAGCTGGAGCGCCGCGTGGTGCTGTCGGTCCTGGACCGCAAGTGGCGCGAGCACCTCTACGAGATGGACTACCTCCAGGAGGGCATCGGCCTGCGGGCGATGGCCCAGAAGGACCCGCTGGTCGAGTACCAGCGCGAGGGCTTCGACATGTTCACCGCCATGATGGAGGGCATCAAGGAGGAGTCCGTCGGCTACCTGTTCAACCTGGAGGTCCAGGTCGAGCAGCAGGTCGAGGAGGTCCCCGTGCAGGACTCCGCGCGCCCCTCGCTCAGCAAGGAGGACGCGGTACCGGCCGGCGCCCCGCGCCCCGAGATCCGCGCGAAGGGCCTCGACGCCCCGCAGCGGCCCGACCGGCTGCACTTCTCCGCTCCCACGGTGGACGGCGAGGGCGGTGTGATCGAGGGTGACTTCGAGAACGACGGCGACTCCGGGCGCGGTGAGCCGGAGGGCATGACGCGGGCGGAGCGCCGCAAGGCGCAGAAGAGCGCGGGTCGACGCCGCAAGAAGTAGCGCGGGCGGTCCTCGGGCCGCACAGTGGCGCACGGCCGGGGCCGGACACCTTTCGGGGTGTCCGGCCCCGGCCGCTTTCCCGGGCGCGGCCGGGCGGCCCGGGGTGGCGCGTGGTTATGACGAGCCCACCCGCTCGCCGCCCAGTTCGATCGCCGAGCAGCGCCAGCGGGCGTCCGCGCCCTGTTCGAGACGGAAGGCCATCGCGCTCACCCGGTCACCCGTGCCGATGCGGGCGAACGCCTCGATGACGCCGGGGCCGGGGTGGTACTCGCCGCAGTGGCGGACCACGGGCGTCACACGGTCCGCGGGACGCAGCGGGGTGCCCGGGGCAAGTTGGACGAGCTGTTCGTACGCCTCGCCGATCGTGTGGCCGAGCATCCAGTGCACCGGGCGCCGGCCGCTCAGCACCGCCAGAAGACGGTCGGCGAACCAGTAGTGCGGCCGGTCCTGGCGCCGGGCACGCGCGAGCGCCGACGCGGCGACGGCGGCGGGGCGGCGCTGGTCGTGCCGTCCTGCGGGTCGGGTCCTGTTCATGGCAGATCGCCCCCGATGAGTACGGGCCCGGTTCGTACCGAGCGGTAACTTCGTTGGTGATCTTCTACGGTGCGCAGCGCCGCGGTCGCAATCCGTGACGGGTCGGATTCGGGGGGTCTGCGGAGTTCACCTATCAGGGTGACGCGGGCCGGATTCAGCCGCCTACGGGCAAGGAATCGGTGTGTCCCGGTGGACGGTTCGGGAACCCGCCGGAGGCACCTCGAAGGGGTACCTCACACGTATCCTGAGGGCGCATTCCGACTACGAAAGCGGCCAGCCATGCGCGTCTACGTCCCCCTGACCCTCTCCGGTCTCGCAGAGGCGCACAAGAGGGGCGAACTGGGCCCCGCCCCGATGACCGCCTACGGCGTCACGCCGGGCCTGCGCGAGTGGTACGTCTCCGACGACATCGAGGAGCTGGAGTACGCGGCCCTCAGTCGTGCCGCGGCCGCCTCGCTCCGGCTGGTCGCCGGCGATCCGGGAGTCGCGAGGCGCCGGGTCGTGGTGGCCCTCGACGTGCGCGACCAGGACGCGACCGCCGACCCCGACCGTTCGCTGGACTCCGGCTCGGTCGGCGAGGTGCGCATCTCCGTCGCGGTCCCGCTGGCCGAGGCGGCGGCGGTGCATGTCGACGCGGACGACGCGATCGGTGATGTCACCGCCGCGGCGGACGCCCTCGGAGCGGCGGACCAGGGCGACGACGACGCACAGTTCACCGTGGACGGCGCCGAGGACCACGAGCTGCTCTGGTACGGCGTCCAGGAGATCCCGAACCTGGTGGACTGACCTGCGCGTTCGCGGCCGGGGCTGACCGTTGTCGGACCCGTTCGGTACGGTCGTCGGCATGGGGAAGCACACGACGCACCTGGTCTGGGACTGGAACGGGACCCTGCTGGACGACATCACGGCGGTCATCGGGGCGACCAATGCCGCGTTCGCGGAGATCGGTCTGGAAGCGATCACGCTCGAGCGTTACCGCGAGCTGTACTGCGTGCCGGTTCCGCGGTTCTACGAGCGGCTGATGGGGCGGCTGCCGACCGCGGAGGAGTGGGAGGTCATGGACGAGATCTTCCACCGTCACTACAGCACCCACCGGATCGGCTGCGCGCTGACCGCGGGCGTCGAGGACCTGCTGAAGGAGTGGCGACAGGCGGGCCGGAGCCAGTCGCTGCTGAGTATGTACGGGCACGAGCAGCTGGTCCCGGTCGTGCGGGGCTACGGGATCGAGAACCACTTCCTACGGGTGGACGGTCGCACGGGACCGTCCGGCGGCTCGAAGGCGCTGCACATGGAGCGTCATCTGACGGCACTGGCCGGGTCGGCCGCGCCGGAGCACACGGTGGTCATCGGGGACGCGGTCGACGACGCGGTGGCGGCGGCCCACGTGGGCGCGCGGGCAGTGCTCTACACCGGCGGATCGCACAGCAGGGCGAGCCTGGAGGAAGTCGGCGTGCCGGTGGTGGACACGCTGACGGAGGCGGTGGAGGAAGCGATGCGGTTGGTCGCCTGACGGCGCCACCCCGGGGCGGTCGGGTGCGCAGACCGGCTCGGCCGGTGCGCCGGGCTCGCGCCGCGGGCGGGTCATCGCACCCGGGCGCGGCCCCGGTCGAGGTCTGTTGCCCACCGAGGGCCGCGTGGCCCCTGTACCCGGGCTGTCCGGTGCGGGGAACGCCCTGAGGCGCGGGCAGTCGCACCCTGCCGGTGCACCCGGCCAGGGCCGGCGACCCTGGCCCCGCACCCGCGAGCCGCGCCGTCCGATGCGCATCCGCGATGCCCGCGATGCCCGCGGTGCGGGCGGTTGCGTGCTGTCCGGGCGGCCGATCAGGTTCTGTGGCCCTGGCCGTGCGTCTCCGGGCTGCGCCCGGCCGGAGTGCCGCAGTGGGTCCCGCGGCACGGACCGCCAGCGGCCGTCTGGCGTGCATCGGCCGGTCCCGCGGTGCGGGCGTTGCGCGCTGTCCGGGCGGGCCGATCAGGTTCTGCGGCCCTGGCCGTGTGTCTCCGGGCTGCACCAGCCGATGTACCTCAGCTGCTCCCGCGGCACAGGCCGCACCCGGCGCCGTCCCCGTACTACCGGGTGCCCCGCCGGATCCCTGGCGAAGGCCGCTCGACGAAGCGCGGGGAGTCGCACCTGCTGTGTCAGTGTCCGCACCTGCTATCGGTGTCCGTGCGCCGCTGGCCGTACCGCGCCGCACCCTCGGGGGCTGCACCGGCCGGGTTACCTCAGCGGCTCCACGGCACAGGCAGCGCCGGTCGGTGCACTTCCGCTACGCAGCCGGCGGCGTCCCGTACCGCCCGGCCTCCGTCGGCCCTGCGGCGCGTGCCACGCCAGGCGGGGGCAGTCGCACCCGCTCCGGCGGCGGCCGGGCCTGCACACGCGGACACCGACCGCGGGTGCGGACACCGGCCGCGGGCTGCCCCGCCCGCGCATCTCGGCCGCAGGCGCACCGCCCGGCGTACCGCCGTGGCGCAGCCAGCGCCCCGCGCCAGTGGGCCGGACCACCTCGCGTTCCTCGGCCGCAGCCCGCAGACCGCACCGCCCCGCGTCCCCGCGCCCGCGGGCCGGACCACCTCTCGCGTATCGAGGCCCCGCCCCCGCCCCGCCCGCGCCCGCAGGCGCACCGCCCCGCGCCCGCGCCCGCAGGCGCACCGCCCCGCGCCCGCGCCCGCAGGCGCACCGCCCCGCGTACCTCAGCGGCGCAGCGCACCGCCCCGCGTCCCGCGCCGCGCGGCCGCACTGCCCAGGACCGAGCCGCGCCCCTACGACACCGGCGCCTTCGTCCGCAGCACCTTCAGGAACTCCCGCATCCACTCCGGGTGGTCCGGCCAGGCGCGGGAGGAGACCAGGGTGCCGTCGACCACTGCCTCCGTGTCCTGGAAGCTCGCTCCCGCCGCCTGCATGTCCAGTTCCAGGGCGGGGTAGGCCGTGACCCGGCGGCCGTCGAGGCTGCCGATCGCCGCCGTCAGCAGCGGGCCGTGGCAGATCTGTGCCACGGGCTTGTCCGCGTCGAAGAACGCCTTCAGAATCTTGCGTAGCTCCGGATCGTTGCGCAGGTACTCGGGCGCGCGGCCGCCCGGGATGACCACCGCCACGTACTGGCCGGGATCCACCTCGGAGAAGGCCAGGTCCGCCGGCCAGGTGTACCCCGGCTTCTCGGTGTACGTGTCGAAGCCCGGCTCGAAGTCGTGCACGACGAACTGGAGCTTCTTGCGAGCGGGTGCCGCGATGTGGACCTCGTACCCCTCTTCCCGCAGGCGTTGGTACGGGTAGAGGACTTCGAGGGACTCGGCTGCGTCGCCGGTGACGATCAAGACCTTGGCTGTCATGGCTGCTCCCGGTGTCGGGCTGTCGACGGGTGTCCCTGCCGACGGAGCAGGGCCGCCGACGGCGACCGTGTCGTCACTCGCCAACCTGCCCCGCCGAGGGCTGTTTGCCAAGAGGGCCTGTGTCGCTGTCCAGAGTGTCAAACTTCCGGCCCCGGTTTTGTACACATACGGCTCATGACGGCCCAGGGGTGCGGGGCGATAGCCTTGACCCGTGATCAGCGCGATACGCCCTGGGGGCAGCGAAGCCCCCGGACTCCGCCCGGAGCGCCACAGCGCCCGGGCGATCACTGATCCCTTCGATCCGGGCCGATCGCCTCATTTGGCCGATTCCTGCTCGGACATCTCTCATCGCGGCATAACGTCGACTCCGACCGGACACCCCGCGTCGTGGCGTTGCGTCGCTTTTCCTACCTACGTCACGCAACGGCGCGCGACAGGAGCCAGAGGACATGCAGACCAAGCTGGACGAAGCCAAAGCCGAGCTGCTCGCACGGGCCGCACGGGTAGCTGAGAACAGCCCGGTCGGGGGGAACCTTCCGACTGGGGCCGAGCAGAAGCGACCGGACCGGGACACTCTGCTCACGTACCTCCAGCGCTACTACCTGCACACCGCACCGGAGGACCTTGCCGACCGCGACCCGGTCGATGTCTTCGGAGCGGCACTTTCCCACTTCCGCCTGGCCGAAAACCGCCCGCAGGGCACGGCCAACGTCCGGGTCAGCACCCCGACCGTGGAGGAGAACGGCTGGACGTGCAGCCACTCCGTGGTCGAGGTCGTCACCGACGACATGCCCTTCCTCGTCGACTCGGTCACCAACGAGCTCTCCCGGCAGAACCGCGGCATCCATGTCGTGATCCACCCGCAGGTCATCGTGCGCCGGGACCTCACCGGCAAGCTCATCGAGGTGCTGGCCGAGGAGTCCGCGCACAGCAAGAACCTGCCGCACGACGCGCTCATCGAGTCCTGGATCCACGTCGAGACCGACCGCGAGACCGACCGCGCGGACCTCAAGCAGATCACCGCCGATCTGCTCCGGGTGCTGTCCGACGTGCGCGAGACGGTCGAGGACTGGGAGAAGATGCGCGACGCCGCGCTGCGCATCGCCGACGAACTGCCCTCCGAGCCCACCGCCGACGACCTGCGCGACCAGGAGGTCGACGAGGCCCGCGAACTGCTGCGCTGGCTCTCCGCCGACCACTTCACCTTCCTCGGCTACCGCGAGTACGAGCTCACCGAGAACGACGCGCTGGCCGCCGTGCCCGGCACCGGCCTCGGCATCCTGCGGTCCGACCCGCAGCACAGCGAGGACGAGGACCACCCGGTCAGCCCGTCGTTCAGCAAGCTGCCCGCCGATGCCCGCGCCAAGGCCCGTGAGCACAAGCTGCTCGTGCTGACGAAGGCCAACAGCCGCGCGACGGTGCACCGGCCGAGCTACCTCGACTACGTCGGCGTCAAGAAGTTCGACACCAAGGGCAACGTCATCGGCGAGCGCCGGTTCCTCGGCCTCTTCTCGTCCGCCGCGTACACCGAGTCCGTACGCCGGGTCCCCGTCGTGCGCCGCAAGGTCGCCGAGGTCCTCGAAGGCGCCGGCTTCTCGCCGAATAGCCACGACGGCCGCGACCTGCTCCAGATCCTCGAGACCTACCCGCGCGACGAGCTGTTCCAGACGCCCGTCGACCAGCTGCGCTCGATCGTCACCAGCGTGCTCTACCTCCAGGAGCGCCGCCGGCTGCGGCTCTACCTGCGTCAGGACGAGTACGGCCGCTACTACTCGGCTCTGGTCTACCTGCCGCGCGACCGCTATACCACCGCGGTCCGGCTGCGCCTGATCGACATCCTCAAGGAGGAACTCGGCGGCAGCAGCGTCGACTTCACCGCGTGGAACACCGAGTCGATCCTCTCCCGCATCCACTTCGTCATCCGCGTCCCGTCCGGCACCGTGCTGCCGCACCTGACCGACGCCGACACGGAGCGCATCGAGGCCCGGCTCGTCGAGGCCGCGCGTTCGTGGTCCGACGGATTCGGCGAGGCGCTGAACGCCGAGGTCGGCGAGGAGCGCGCGGCCGAGCTGCTGCGCCGCTACGCCAACGCCTTCCCCGAGGGCTACAAGGCCGACCACTCGCCGCGCTCCGCCGTCGCCGACCTGGTGAACCTCGAGGAACTGGCGCGCTCTCCCAAGGACTTCGCCCTCTCCCTGTACGAGCCGGTCGGCGCGGGTCCCGGCGAGCGCCGCTTCAAGATCTACCGCAGTGGCGAGCAGGTCTCGCTCTCCGCGGTCCTGCCGGTGCTCCAGCGGCTCGGCTGCGAGGTCGTCGACGAGCGTCCGTACGAGCTGCGCTGCTCGGACCGCACCAGCGCGTGGATCTACGACTTCGGCCTGCGGATGCCGATGTCCTCCGGCAACGGCGACTACCTCGCCGACGACGCGCGTGAGCGGTTCCAGGACGCCTTCGCCGCGGTGTGGCAGGGCAAGGCCGAGAACGACGGCTTCAACTCGCTGGTGCTGGGCGCCGGACTGAGCTGGCGGCAGGCCATGGTGCTGCGGGCGTACGCCAAGTACCTGCGCCAGGCCGGTTCGACCTTCAGCCAGGACTACATGGAGGACACCCTCCACACCAACGTCCACACCACCCGGCTGCTGATCTCCCTCTTCGAGGCGCGGATGTCGCCGGGACGCCAGCGTGGCGGCACCGAGCTGACCGACGCGCTCCTGGAGGAGCTCGACGGCGCGCTCGACCAGGTCGCGAGCCTGGACGAGGACCGCATCCTGCGGTCCTTCCTCACCGTGATCAAGGCGACGCTGCGCACCAACTTCTTCCAGGAGGCGGCGGGCGGCACCCAGCACAGCTATGTGTCGATGAAGTTCGACCCGCAGGCCATCCCGGACCTGCCCGCGCCCCGCCCGGCGTACGAGATCTGGGTCTACTCCCCGCGGGTCGAGGGTGTGCACCTGCGCTTCGGCAAGGTCGCGCGCGGCGGTCTGCGCTGGTCCGACCGGCGGGAGGACTTCCGCACGGAGATCCTCGGCCTGGTCAAGGCGCAGATGGTGAAGAACACCGTCATCGTGCCGGTGGGCGCCAAGGGCGGCTTCGTCGCCAAGCAGCTCCCGGACCCGTCCGTGGACCGCGACGCCTGGCTCGCCGAGGGCATCGCCTCGTACAAGATGTTCATCTCGGCGCTGCTCGACATCACCGACAACATGGTCGCGGGCGAGGTCGTCCCGCCGGCCGACGTCGTACGCCACGACGAGGACGACACCTATCTCGTCGTCGCGGCCGACAAGGGCACCGCGTCGTTCTCCGACATCGCCAACGAGGTCGCCGTCGCCTACAACTTCTGGCTCGGCGACGCGTTCGCGTCCGGCGGCTCGGCCGGGTACGACCACAAGGGCATGGGCATCACCGCCCGCGGTGCCTGGGAGTCCGTCAAGCGGCACTTCCGCGAGCTGGGGCACGACACGCAGACGGAGGACTTCACGGTCGTCGGCGTCGGTGACATGTCCGGTGACGTCTTCGGCAACGGCATGCTGCTCAGCGAGCACATCCGGCTGATCGCGGCCTTCGACCACCGGCACATCGTCATCGACCCCGACCCGGACGCGGCCGTCTCCTACGCCGAGCGCCGCCGGCTGTTCGAGCTGCCGCGCTCCTCGTGGGCCGACTACAACAAGGACCTGCTGTCGGCGGGCGGCGGCATCCACCCCCGTACCGCCAAGTCGATCCCGGTCAACGCCCAGATGCGTGCCGCTCTCGGCATCGAGGCCGGCATCACCAAGATGACGCCCGCCGAGCTGATGAAGGCGATCCTGCAGTCCCCCGTGGACCTGCTGTGGAACGGCGGCATCGGTACGTATGTCAAGGCCTCCACCGAGTCCAACGCGGACGTCGGCGACAAGGCCAACGACGCGATCCGGGTCAACGGAGAGGACCTGCGGGTCAAGGTGGTCGGCGAGGGCGGCAACCTCGGGCTCACCCAGCTCGGCCGTATCGAGTTCGACCGCAAGGGCGGCCCGGAGGGCGAGGGCGGCAAGGTCAACACCGACGCCATCGACAACAGCGCCGGCGTGGACACCTCCGACCACGAGGTGAACATCAAGATCCTGCTGAACGCCCTGGTGGCCGACGGCGACATGACCGTCAAGCAGCGCAACAAGCTGCTCGCCGAGATGACCGACGAGGTCGGCGCCCTGGTGCTGCGCAACAACTACGCGCAGAACACCGCCCTGTCGAACGCGGTCGCCCAGTCGCCGTCGCTGCTCCACGCCCACCAGCGCTTCATGCGCCGCCTGGAGCGGGCCGGTGCGCTGGACAGGCCTCTGGAGTTCCTGCCCACCGACCGGCAGATCCGTGAGCTGCTGAACAGCGGCCGGGGACTCAGCCAGCCGGAGCTCGCGGTGCTGCTCGCCTACACCAAGATCACGGTGGCGGACGAGCTGATCAAGACGGAGCTCCCGGACGACCCGTACCTGCGCCGGCTGCTGCACGCCTACTTCCCCCAGCCGCTGCGCGAGAAGTTCGGCGAGGCGATCGACGGTCACGCGCTGCGCCGCGAGATCGTCACGACCGTCCTGGTCAACGACACGGTCAACACCGGTGGTTCGACCTTCCTGCACCGTCTGCGGGAGGAGACCGGCGCATCGACCGAGGAGGTCGTGCGGGCCCAGACGGCGGCGCGCGAGATCTTCGGGCTGAGCGCGGTGTGGGATGCCGTCGAGGCGCTCGACAACAAGGTCGACGCCGGTGTCCAGACCCGGATCCGGCTCCACTCGCGGCGACTGGTCGAGCGGGGTACGCGCTGGCTGCTGGGCAACCGGCCGCAGCCGCTCGAACTGGCCGGGACCATCGACTTCTTCGCGGAGCGCGTCGAGCAGGTCTGGGCCGAGCTTCCGAAGATGCTCCGCGGCGCCGACCTGGAGTGGTACCAGGGCATCCTGGACGAGCTCACCGGCGAGGGTGTGCCCGAGGAGCTCGCGCTGCGGGTCGCCGGATTCTCCTCGGCCTTCCCGACGCTCGACATCGTCGCGATCGCCGACCGCACGGAGAAGGAGCCGATGGCGGTCGCCGAGGTGTACTACGACCTCGCCGACCGGCTGCGGATCACCCAGCTGATGGACCGGATCATCGAGCTGCCGCGGGCCGACCGCTGGCAGTCCATGGCCCGTGCCTCCATCCGCGAGGACCTGTACGCGGCGCACGCGGCGCTCACGGCCGACGTGCTCAGCGTCGGGAACGGCACCTCGACCCCCGAGGAGCGGTTCAAGGCGTGGGAGCAGAAGAACGCCGCGATCCTGGGCCGGGCGCGCACCACGCTGGAGGAGATCCAGAGCTCCGACACCTTCGACCTGGCGAACCTGTCGGTCGCGATGAGGACGATGCGCCAGCTGCTGCGCACGCACAGCTAGAGCCTCGAAGGGGAGCGCCCGTCACCCTTGTGGTGGCGGGCGCTCCGTCATGCGCGGGCCCTCGGACGGTACGGGCCCTCGGACGGTACGGGCCCTCAGGCGCGGCGGGCCCTCAGCCGGTGCGCCCTCAGAGATTGCGCCGGATGCGGCTCAGCCAGCCCGAGGACCTGGGGTCGTCGACCTTCGCTCCGGTGGCCCGCTCGACCTTCGCCACCGCCGTGGCCAGGGGCTTCGGCAGCCAGCCGCGATAGTCCCCGGCGTCCCGCCCGCCCGCGTTCCCGCACAGCCGGGCCACATCGGCGGCGGCGGGACGGTCCTCGGGGCGCGCGGCCAGGCAGGCCGCGAGCACGTCGCGCAGTGGGGCCGGGAAGGGGCCGAGGTCCGGCGGCTCGTGCTCGGTGCCCGCGATCCGGGTGGCGACGACGAGTCCGCCGCCCTCTCCGTACGGATGACGGCCCGACGCGGCCTCCGCGGCGACCAGACCGAGCGTGAAGACGTCGGACGCGGGTGTGACCTTCTTGCCCAGCGCGTGCTCGGGCGACATGTACTTCGGTGTGCCCACCATCCGGCCGATCGTGGTCAGCGTCGCCGTCCCGGCCGCCCGCGCGATGCCGAAGTCCAGCAGCCACGGCCCGTCCGCGGTCAGCAGCAGATTGGCCGGCTTGACGTCGCGGTGGACGACCCCGGCGGTGTGGACGACGTCCAGCGCGCAGGCCGCGCCCGCGGTCAGCCGGAGCACCGAGGCGAGCGGCAGCGGCCCGTGTTCGGCGAGCGCCTCGTCCAGGGGCAGCCCGGGTACGTAACGGGTCGCCAGCCAGGGCCGTTCGGCGTCCGCGTCGTGGTCGAGCACGGGGACGACATGACGGCCGTGCACCCGGCGGGCGGCCTCGACCTCGCGGGCGAACCGCTTCCGGAAGTTCTCGCTCTGCGCGTGTTCGCGTCGGATCAGTTTGAGCGCGACCGGCCGGCCCTCGGGGGACCGGGTGAGGAAGACGGTCCCCATCCCGCCCTCGCCGATGCGCGCTTCGAGTACATAGCCGGCGATCTCCGCCGGGTCGTTCTCCCGCAGTGGTTCGAGCCCGTCACGACGCATCCGGCCCCCCAGAACGTGCCTGTGCACCTGCCGATGGCGTCCGGGAGCCTATCGCGAGGCCGTCGCCGTCCACAGACGCCGACACGACAGGAGCGCCGCCGTGAGCAGCAGACCGTTGCGCAGCACCATGAGCACACAGCCGAGCACGGTGCCGCCGAGCACGTCGTTGTAGAGCAGGGGATAGGCGAGCGCGCTCAGGACGGTCGCGGGCACCATCAGCAGCGCGACCGGCCGCTGGGTGGTGAACCGCGAGGTCAGACAGACGGCGGCCAGTCCGAGCAGCCAGATCATGTACTGCGGGCTGATGACACGGCTGGTGACGGTGAACAGGAGCACGGCCGCGAAGGCCGCGTCGAAGGGTGTCGCGGGATTCCAGCGCCGCGCCCTCATCCGCCACCACACCAGCCAGCCGAAGGCGACGACCGTCAGCGCCAGTGACGCCGTCGCCACGCTCGACACATACGGCCCGATGAACTCGAACGCCCCGTACTGGTAGCGCACCGTCCCCGACCAGTCCGCGTGGCGTGCGAGCTGGAGCGCGGTGCCGCCGAGCGACTCGATCTGGACACCGCGGGCGCCCTGCTGCCGTACGAAGTCGAGGGTGTGGCTGAAGCCGATGGCGAGCGCCGCGAACAGGACGGCCGCGGCGGCCGCGGCGGAGAGCCAGGCCGAGCGTGTCGTTCGTCCGCGCGCGGTGCCGAGTACGGCCAGCAGCGGCCAGACCTTGATCATCGCGCCGATTCCCGCGAGCGCGCCGCCGAGGCGCGGGTGGGTGCGCACGGCGAGCAGGGCGAGGACGGCGGCGGCGGTGACCGGGACGTCGTACCGGGCCAGCGGAATGTTCAGCAGCAGCGGCAGCGCGCACACCCACAGCCAGGCGCCCCGTACTCCCGCCCGGGCCAGCGCGACGGTGATGACCGCGTCGGACACGAGGACGAGGGCCACGAAGGCCTCGAAGTACGTCAGCCAGGGCAGCGGGCCCGGGGAGAGGAACACCAGCGCGGCGCCGGGCGGGTACTGCCAGGTGACGTCGTCCACGGGGAACGCCCCGTGGGCGAGTTGCTCGTACCAGCGCCGGTAGAGGGTGTGCACCTCGCCGGCCACCCCGGTGTCGCCGAGGCGGTCGACGACCAGCAGGGCCAGCATGCCGAAGCGGGTGGCCACCCAGGTGAGGGCCAGCGCGAAGCTGTGCCGCGGGCCCAGACGGCGTCCGGTACCGGGGCGGTTGTCCGCCAGTACCGGAGCCAGATGGTGGGCGGACGGAAGCGGGGCGATCCGATGGGGCGTCATCGGCGGGTACTTTAGCCTGATTTACATAGATTTCCTGCTATTTCTTGCTCTTGGCGAATGCCTCGTACGCCGCGACGACGTCCTTCGCCGGCCCGTCCATCCGCAGCGTGCCCGCCTCCAGCCACAGCGCCCGGTCGCAGGTCGAGGTGATGGTCCCGGTGCTGTGGCTGACCAGGAACACCGTGCCCGCCTCCTCGCGCAGCTCGTTGATCCGCTCCTGGCTGCGGCGCTGGAACTTGGCGTCGCCCGTGGCCAGTGCCTCGTCGATCAGCAGCACGTCGTGGCTCTTCGCGGCGGCGATGGAGAACCGCAGCCGGGCACCCATGCCGGAGGAGTACGTCCGCATGGGCAGCGTGATGAAGTCGCCCTTGTCGTTGATCCCGGAGAAGTCGACGATGTCGTCGTAGCGCTCGTGGACCTGTTCACGGGACATGCCCATCGCGAGCCCGCCGAGGATTACGTTGCGCTCGCCGGTGAGGTCGCCCATCAGCGCGGCGTTCACGCCCAGCAGGGACGGCTGCCCCTGGGTGAATACCCTGCCCTCGGAGGGCGGCAGCAGGCCGGCGATCGCCTTGAGGAGCGTCGACTTCCCGGAGCCGTTGGAGCCGATCAGGCCGACCGCCTCGCCCTTGTAGGCGGCGAAGCTGACGCCCTTGACCGCGTGCACCTCGCGGATGCCGGGCGAGGACCTGCGGGAGAGGATCCGGCTCATGGCGGTGGTGGCGCTGCCCTTGCCGGTGCGCCCGCCGTTCACCTTGTACTTCACGTGCACATCGTCGACGACGACGGTGGGGATCCGATCGGTCTGCTCAGCCACGGCCGTACTGCTCCTCAGCGTTCCAGAAGTACAGGAAGCCGCCCGCTCCGAAGAGCACGGCCCAGCCGAGGGCGACGGCCCACACGTGCGGCGGCAGCTGGGACGCGGTGAAACTGTCGATGAGCGCGAAGCGCATCAGGTCGATGTAGACGGCGGCGGGGTTGCACTCCAGCGCCAGCAGCACCAGGTGCGGCAGGTGCTGGCCCTTCAGCACCGCCTGGATGCTCCACATCACGCCCGAGACGTACATCCAGGTGCGCAGCAGGAACGGCATCAGCTGGGCGATGTCGGGCGTCCGGGCCGCGAGACGGGCCATGACCATCGACAGGCCGGTGTTGAAGACCGCCTGAAGGAGCAGGGCGGGGACGGCCAGCAGCCAGCTGGGCTTCGGGAACTCGCCGAAGAACATCAGGATCACGACCAGCGCGCCCATCGAGAACAGCAGCTGCTGGAGCTGTTGCAGCGCGAGCGCGATCGGCAGCGAGGCGCGCGGGAAGTGCAGCGCCCGGACGAGCCCGATGTTGCCGGAGATGGCACGGGTGCCCGTCATGATCGAGTTGGCCGTGAAGGTCCAGATGAAGACGCCCGTGACGAGGAACGGCACGAAGTCGGCCACGTGGCGGCTCGTGCCGAGCAGTATCCCGAAGATGAAGTAGTAGACCGCGGCGTTGAGCAGCGGTGTCATGAGCTGCCACACCTGGCCGAGCTTCGCCTGGCTGTACTGGGCGGTGAGTCGCGCGGTCGCGAACGCCGTGATGAAGTGCCGGCGCGACCACAGCTGTCCGATGTACGCCCGGAGCGTCGGCCGCGCGCCGCTCACGGTGAGCCCGTGGCGGGCGGCGAGCTCGCTGAGGCCCTCCGCCGGTGGCGCGGGTGTGGAGATCGTCTGGCTGCTCACTCTGGTCGCTTTCGCCGGGGGCAGGGCAGGGGAAAGGGGGTGCGCGAGGCTACGGCAGCGATGGGACGGGTCCGTTTCGTCGCTACGGTGAGAGTAGGACCGATGTACGTTGCAACGCAACCGTTTCGTCGTCACCGGTATGCTCATGGTCATGACCACGGACCCGGGAACCCCACGACGTGCCCCCGCGGGAGCCGCAGTGCTCCGGGAGGACGTGACCGAAGCGATCCGCGCCGCCGTCTTCGAGGAGCTCGCCGCGGTCGGCTTCGCCCGTATGTCGATCGAGGGCATCGCGCGCCGGGCGGGCGTCGGCAAGACGGCTGTCTACCGGCGGTGGAAGTCGAAGCTGTCGCTCGTGCTCGACCTGGTCTCCGCGCTCGCGACCCAGGGACTGCCGGCGCCGGCGACGGGTTCGCTGTACGGGGATGTGCGCGCCCTGCTGGAAGTGGCCTCGCACGCGCTGCGCCACCCGGTGGCCTCGCAGGTCATCCCCGACCTGCTGGTGGAGGCCGCGCGCCATCCGGAGATCTCGGACGCGATCAAGGCGGCGCTGCTGGACAGCCAGCAGGGGGTCGCGGCGGTGGTCGTGCGCGAAGCGGTCGCCCGCGGGGAACTGCCCGCGTCCACCGACCCGGACAAGGCACTGGACCTGATCGTGGGGCCGCTGTACTGGCGGCTGGTGGTCGTCAGGTCGGGGCTGCCGAAGGGGTATCTGGACGAGCTGGCGCGGGGTGCGGTGGCGGCGCTGAAGGCTTGAGGCCCTCAGGTGAGGACCGCCACCTCGCGTGGCCGGGCTCGCGTGGCCGGGCCGCGTACGTAAGACCCGGGCCCGCCCGTACGACCCGGCCCTCCTCTTACGCGGAAGGGCCGGGCAGGTGATCCCCGCCCGGCCCCTCGTGCGGCGATGTCCTACTTCACCGCGCCCGCCATCACGCCCGTCACGAACTGGCGCTGGAACGCGAAGAAGACCGCCAGCGGGATGATCATCGAGACGAACGCTCCCGGTGCCAGCACATCGATGTTGTTGCCGAACTGCCGGACCTGGCGCTGGAGTGCCACCGTGATCGGCGCGCTCTCCGAGTCCGCGAAGATCAGCGCGACCAGCATGTCGTTCCAGACCCACAGGAACTGGAAGATGCCGAGCGAGGCGATCGCCGGACCGCCGAGCGGCATCACGACACGGGTGAACAGCCGGATCTCACCCGCTCCGTCCAGCCGCGCCGCCTCCAGCAGTTCCCGGGGGATCTCCGCGAAGAAGTTCCGCAGCAGGAAGATCGCGAACGGCAGGCCGAACGCGACATGGAAGAGGATCACGCCGATCGTCGTCTCGAAGATGCCGATCTCGCCGAACAGCTTCGACACCGGCACCAGCGCGACCTGCACCGGGACGACCAGAAGGCCGACGACGGCCATGAACCACCAGTCGCGGCCGGGGAACTCCATCCAGGCGAAGGCGTAGCCGGCGAACGAGCCGATGATCACCACCAGCAGGGTCGCCGGGACCGTGATCATCACGCTGGCGAACAGCGAGTCGGTGATCGCCTCGTTCTGGAGCAGCCGCGAGTAGTTCTCGGTGGTCAGCTGCGCCGGTTCGGTGAACACCTTCCACCAGCCGCTCGCGCTGATGTCGGCGGGTCCGCGCAGCGACGAGATGAGCAGACCGAACGTCGGCATCAGCCAGAACAGGCCGATCAGGATCAGGAACACCCGCATCACGCCGCCGCCGGCGCCCGCCGCGAGCCGCGCCGCGAGGGACTGCTTCGCCTTCACCACACCGTCGGTCGTGGTCATCGGCGGCTCTCCCTTCGCATGCGCCGGATGTTGAACAACATCACCGGGATCACCAGCAACAGCAGCAGCACCGCGATCGCACTGCCCAGACCGAGATGGGAGTCCGTGCCGAACGAGGAGCGGTACAACTGGAGCGCCAGCACGTTCGCGTCGTCCTGGGCCGAGCCCGGCGCGATGATGAAGACCAGGTCGAAGATCTTCAGCACATTGATCATCAGCGTGACGAGGACGACCGCGAGCACCGGCGCCAGCAGCGGGACGGTGACCCGGCGGAAGACCTGCCACTCGGTCGCGCCGTCGACCCGGGCCGCTTCGAGGAGTTCACGCGGCACGCTGGCGAGGCCCGCCGCGATGAGCACCATCGCGAAGCCCGCCCACATCCAGACGTAGCTGCCGATGATGGCCGGGGTCACGAGGGTGGGGCCGAGCCAGTTGACGCCGTTGTACTGCCCCGCGAAGTTCGAGGCGGGCAACCGCAGTTCGGCCCCCGCGGCGGATTCCGGCAGGCTGAAGGTCCCGTCCGGACCGGCCCGCGTCGAGGCCACCACCTTGCCGTCCTTGACCGCCTCCACCTTCAGGCCGTCGAGCCCCAGTTCCTTGGCGTCGACGACGTTCGGCTTGCCGCCCCCGCCCCGGGTGAAGTCCAGCCAGGCCGTGCCGATGATCTTCCCGTCCTCCGGCTCCGCCGCCTTGGCGGGCTTCGCACCGTCGGGCATGTTCGCCGGCGCGACACCGACCAGCGGGAGCAGCGCCGGCTGTCCCGCGGTGACCGGGGTCTTCGTCACGAAGGAGCCGCCGCCGCCCGGCTTCAGCGGATGCACGGGCAGGGGGCGGGCGTTCGGATAGCCCGCCGACTCGGCGAAGGTGTCGTGCACGCCCACCCACACGGCGTTGGCCACGCCCCGGTCCGGGTCCTGCTCGTACACCAGCCGGAAGATGATGCCCGCGGCGAGCATCGAGATCGCCATCGGCATGAAGACGATCAGCTTGAACGCGGTGCCCCAGCGCACGCGTTCGGTGAGGACCGCGAAGATCAGTCCCAGCACCGTCGATACGGTCGGCGCGACGACCACCCAGATCGCGTTGTTCTTGACCGCGGTGAGGATGGTGTCGTCGGTGAATATCTCCTGGTAGTTGTCGAGCCCGGCGAAGCCGGTCCCGGCCTGGTCGAAGAAGGACCGGTAGAGCGAGTACCCGATCGGGTAGACCACGAGCGCGCCGAGCAGCACCAGCGCGGGCAGCAGGAACGCCACCGCGACGGTCTTGCGTGTGCCGGTCACACTCTTGCGCCTGTCGGCGGGGGGCGTCGGCTCTGCCGCGCCCCCCGCTTTCGCCACGGTGGTCACCCGTCAGCTCTTGTACGCCTTGGCGGCGTCCGACTCCAGCTTCTGCTGGGCCCCTGCCACGTCCTTGGGGTTCTTGAGGAAGTCCTGGAGCGCCTTCCACTCGCCCTTGCCGGGCGTACCGCCGAACGACTGCGGCATCTGGTCCGACATGTCGAAGCGGAAGTCGTCGCCCGCGGCGATCAGGGCCTTGGCGATGTCGCGCTGGACGTCGTTCGGATAGGCGGCGAGGTCCAGTGACTTGTTCGGCGAGATGAACCCGCCCGCCCCGGCCGAGATCTTGGCCGCGTCGGGCGAGGCCAGGAAGGTCAGCAGCGCCTGCGCGCCCTTGCTGTCCTTGAGCGCGACGGCCGCGTCGCCGCCCGTCACCACCGGCGCCTCGGTGCCGACGGCGGGGAAGGGGAACACCTTCGCGTCCGTACCGATCTTCGCCTTCGTCTGCGCGATGTTGACCGAGACGAAGTCGCCCTCGAAGACCATCGCCCCCTTGGGCTGGTCACCGCCGGTGAATGTCTGGGTCACCGAGGCGGGGAACTCCGTCTGGAGTGCGCCATCGGCACCGCCCGCGATCAGGTTCGGCTTGCCGAAGAGTTCGCCGAGCGTCGTCAGCGCCGCCTTGACCGACGGGTCGGTCCACTTGATCTTGTGCTGGGCGAGCTGGTCGTACTTCTCCGGGCCCGCCTGGGAGAGGTAGATGTTCTCGAACCAGTCGGTGAGCGTCCAGCCGTCGGCGCCGGCGACCGAGACCGGTGTGACGCCCGAGGCGGAGATCGTCTCGGCGGCGGCGAGGAAGTCCTTCCAGGTCTTCGGCTCCTGCACGCCCGCGTTCTCGAAGGCGGCGTTGTTGTACCAGATCAGGGACTTGTTGGCGGCCTTGTAGTAGACGCCGTACTGCTCGCCGTTCACCTGGCCGAGCTTCTGCCAGCCCGCGGAGTAGTTCTTCGCCAGCTCCGCCTTCGCCTCCGCGGCGACGGGCTTGGCCCATTTGCGCTCCACCGCCTGCTGGATCGCGCCGACCTGCGGGAGCAGCGCCACATCGGGAGGACTGCCGCCGGCGATCTTCGTGCCGAGGAAGTTGACGATCGGGTCCTGGGCGGGGACGAAGGTGACCGTGGCGCCGGTCCGCTTCTCGAACTCCTTGAGGACCTTGGTGAAGTTCTCCTGCTCGGGGCCGCTCCAGACGGCGGCGACCTCGATCTTCTCCCCGTTCAGCTTGGGGAGTTGGACCGAGGGCGCGGATTCGCCGGCCTTGCTCTCCTCCGGTTTCGCCTTGTCGTCGCCGTCCCCGCAGCCGGCGACGGCAAGGGCGCCGACAGCCGCGAAGATCACTGCGGCCTTGCTCGTACGAAGAGTTGTGCGCATCACTGCCCCGTCTCTCCCGTGCAATGTCCCGTTGACCGACAGGTGTACGCCCGGTCCACGGGTGTCGCAATACCGCACCCTTCGCCTACGTGTCTTTCGTGATGCCCTTGTGACGTGATGTCCTGTCAAAGGGTGCAACCGGCCTGTCGTTCAGGGATGAGCACCCGTCGTTCAGGGATGAGCGGGGGAGAGCGGAGGCAGCGGCTCGGCGTCCACCGATCGTGCCGCCCGCTCCAGGGCGCTCGCCAACAGGGCAAGATCCGTGGGGCCGTTGCCCAGTTCACGCACCGGGCGGCGGGTCGGCGGATCGCCCATGCGCTCCCACTCCAGCGGCACCACGGTGGGGCGCAGAGTGGCCGTACGCGGAATGCGTCCCGTCACCCGGCCGCTCTGGAACGGCGTCACCCTGCCGTCCGGGTGCCCCAGCCGGCCCCGCCCAGGAGCCGGATCCTCCGGCCCGGCGGAAGCGGGCGGCGGGTCGAGCACGGCACGCAGCCGCGCACCCTGCGCCAGGTCGGTGTCGGCCGTGCGGTCGGGGCGCGCGGAGGTCGCCACCAGATGGATGCCGAGCCGCTCGCCGTCGCGGGCCACCGCCTCCAGGGCCCGTACGACCGAACCGGCGGCCGGACGGCCCGGGCTGCCGAGCGCCGGCGCCACCAGGGCGTCGAAGTCGTCGACCAGGACGATCAGCCGGGGGAGCGGGGCGGGCCCCTGCGCGGTGGCCGCGCGGCCTCCCGGGCGCAGGCGGAGCGTGCCGCTGGAGGGGGAGTCGATGTCACCGCGCTGTTCGGCGGGGCTCGGCGGGCGCGGGGCCACCATGCGGTCCGCGACCTCGCGCCGGGTCTGCCACTCGGCGAAGCCGGTGCTGCCGAGCAGTTCGGCGCGGCGCTTCAGCTCCGCGCCCAGCGCCTGGGCGAAGGCCCGCATCCGGACGGGGTCGCTGGCGACCAGATGCTCGGTGACATGCGGAAGTTCCGTACAGGCCGCGAGGCCCTCGCCGCGCTCGCCGCCCGCGCCGTCGACCAGCAGCAGACCCAGCCGGTCGGGACGGTCGGCGGCGGCGAGTGAGGCCGCGACCGACCGCAGCAGTTCGGTCCGGCCGCTGCCCGGCGGCCCCTCGATCAGCAGATGCGGGCCCTCTTCGGTGAGATCGACGGCCAGCGGTCCACGAGGGCTCGCGCCGAGCACCGCGGTGCTCTCGCCCTCCGAGGCCCAGCGCGTCATCAGGGAAGCCGGCGTGGCCCGGGCCAGCCCGAGCTCGTCGAGGAGGCGCGCCGTGCGGGGCAGCGGCGCCGCCCGGCCCGGACGGGTGCCGGAACCCTCGGCCCGCAGCGGGGCCAGTGCGCGACCGAAGCGCTCCGCCCAGGCGGCCGACACGGCGTCCACCGCGCCCACCGTGCCGTGGCCCGCAGGCTGCCCTCCCGCCGTACGCATCAGCCGCAGCGCGGTGGCCACATCGCCGCTCAGCAGCGCGACGGCGCCGCACTCGCGGAAGGCGAGCGACGCGGCGCACGCCGTCTCGTAGGTCGCGGTCACCGGAGACAACGGGGAGGCGGCGGGGGTCTCGGCCAGGCAGATCAGATGGATCCCGGCGGCCCAGCCGGCGCCCGCGAGCCGTGCCGTCGTCTCCCGGAGCGCGGCCGAACCGGGGTCGCCGTCCACGATCACCACGGTGCGCGAGCCGTCGTGCCGCCCGGCAGCATCGGTGAGGGCCGCGCGGTCGGCGCTCGGCCAGCCCGGGCCGAGCGGTCCGTCGTCCAGCCTGCGGGTGAGCTCGGCCGTACGGGCGGTGGCCTGGTCGCGGTCGTACGCCAGCAGCAGCCGGCAGTCCTGGCCGTGCGCGGGCCGCAGATGCGGGAGCCAGCCGAGCCACGCCCACTCGGCCCGGCGCTCCTGGAGGCTCCGCGCCCGGTCCGTGCTGATGAGCACGATCTCCAGGTCCGAGGGGGAGTGCAGCGCGGCGAGCTGGGCGACGGCCGATCTGGCGAGACCGGCCAGCCGCGCCCGGGGGCCGGCGAGCCCGAGGGAGCCGGCCTCCCGCAGCCCGACCGTCACCGGCACGGACGGGAGATCGGCACGGTCGGTGGTGCCGAGCCGCAGAACAAGGGACTCGGGATGCTCCGGACCGCGCTCCCACAGCCGGGAGCCGGGGCCGAGCGCGGTCAGCAGTACGGCGGCGGGGTCGGGCCAGCTGTCCACCGCGGGCGCGGCGGCGGGTGGCGCCTCGGGCTCCGCGGTCACCTCGGCGGACACCTCTTCCCGGGCTCCGGCGAACCGCCGGGCCCAGGCGCCTATGCCTCGTTTGCGGGAGCCGCGGGCGGGCGCGCCCTCCCTGCTGTGGGCCTCGGGCGTCTCCGAGACGCCGTCCTGGATCTCGGAGGCCCGGGAGTGCACGGCGTCGCCCTGGCCCGGCTCGCCGGGGGTGGTGCGGGCGGGGTCGTACTGACTCGGGTCGTACTGGGCGGGGACGCGGGGCGCCGTGCCCTGCGGGCCGGCGGGACCTGTGTACGTGCCGTGGGCGGGCGTGCTCGCGGTCGAACGGTCCGGTGCCTGTCCGGGCGGATACGGACCACCCGGCAGATGCTCGACCCGGCCGGGGCTCGCGGGACCGCCCGGGCCCCGCCGGTCGGCGGCGGCGCTGCCCCTCGCACGGTCGCCGTGCCGCCCGCCGTCCGCGGACAGTGCGTCATCCGGCATCCGGGCATCCGGCATCCCGGCGTCACGTATCCCCGTGTCGTACTTGCGGTGCGCGTCCGCGGCCGTCGTCGCGCCCGGGCCGTCCCCGCCCGGCAGGGCCGCTCCCTCCGGCACGTCGATCCGGCGCACCCGCAGATGCCCCTCACCGTCGGGGGCCGTCGGCAGCGCCGGAGTACGGTCGCCGGGGGTGAGGCGGAGCGTCGATTCGCCCAGGCGCAGCAGTGCGCCCGCGGGCAGCCGCACCGGGCGGGAACCGACCGCGCTGCCGTCCAGCGTGGTGCCGTTCGTCGAGCCCAGGTCCGCCACGGTGACCCGGCCGTCCTCCGCCACCGTCACCGCGCAGTGCAGCCGGGAGACGTCGGGGTCGTCCAGCGGCACGTCCGCCTCCGCCGAGCGGCCGATGCTGATGCGGCCGCCGTGGAGCAGATGCACGCCACCCGCGTCGGGGCCGGCCACCACCTGGAGCTGCGCCGCGGCGTCCGTGACGGGCGGCTCGTCGTCGCCGGGAAACTGGAGCGAGAGCACGGCACCGTCCACCAGCGGTGGCTCGCCGAGGGTGCGGCGCTGGGCGTCGAGGCGCTCCTGGCCCGCGTAGAGAACGACGGTGCCCGAGACGTCCGGCCCTGCGACCGCGGCCGCGAGGTCGGAGGCCACGGCGGCGAGCGCCGTCCCGGACGGCGCGGTGATCAGCACGTCGCACGAGCGCGCGGCAGGGACACGTCCCGCAGACGCGGGCCCCGCGGCCGCGGACTGCCCGCCGCGCGGCGCGAGAACGGTCAGCCGGATCTGCATGGCCGTCAGCAATCCCTTCTGCGCAGGGTGCCCGGCAGGGGTGCCGCCTGTGATCGCCCCCACCCGGCAGGTCGGCACGGACCACAGAGCTCCCGCCCCCACGGCGCCGTGCTGAGGGCATCCTCGCACCTGCCACTGACAACACGCCCGGGTACTGCTGACAAGTGATCTTGATTGGTCCGCTCCGGACGGAAAAATGCCTGGTTGGGAACGGATCCGGAACCGCCGTGATGTGTGCGGCACGGCCGTTCGGCAACCATCCGTACGATGCGCACGTCTTTCTCTCGAACACCGCCGGGACAACGGCGGAGGACGACAACCGGACGGTGCCCCGTTCGGCGGCATTAAAGTGGGTCGGAAACCCGGGCGGAGGGACAGTGGCCCGGGATCATGCAAGGACCACGATCAGCAGGGAGCACATGACGTGCGGCCGGTAGGCAGCAAGTACCTGCTCGAGGAGCCACTCGGGCGCGGGGCCACGGGCACCGTCTGGCGGGCCAGCCAGCGGGAGACCGCGGGCGCCGAGGCGGCCGTGCCCGGCCAGCCGGGCGAGACCGTGGCGATCAAGGTCCTCAAGGAGGAGCTGGCGAACGACGCGGACGTGGTGATGCGCTTCCTGCGCGAGCGCTCCGTCCTGCTCCGCCTGACCCACCCGAACATCGTGCGGACGCGCGACCTGGTCGTCGAGGGCGATCTGCTCGCCCTGGTCATGGACCTGGTCGACGGCCCCGACCTGCACCGCTATCTCCGCGACAACGGCCCGTTCACCCCGGTCGCCGCCGCGCTGCTGACCGCCCAGATCGCGGACGCCCTCGCCGCCAGTCACGCCGACGGCGTCGTCCACCGGGACCTCAAGCCCGCGAACGTCCTGCTGAAGACGGACATCGACGGCCAGATGCACCCGATGCTGACCGACTTCGGCATCGCGCGCCTCGCGGACTCCCCGGGACTGACCCGTACGCACGAGTTCGTCGGCACACCCGCCTATGTCGCGCCCGAATCGGCCGAGGGCCGCCCGCAGACCTCCGCGGTCGACATCTACGGCGCGGGCATCCTGCTCTACGAGCTGGTCACCGGCCGGCCCCCGTTCGCGGGCGGCAGTGCGCTGGAGGTGCTGCACCGCCACCTCAGCGAGGAGCCGCGCCGCCCCACCACCGTCCCCGAGCCGCTGTGGACGGTGATAGAGCGCTGTCTGCGCAAGGACCCGTCCCAGCGTCCGAGCGCCGAGAACCTCGCCCGCGGGCTGCGCACCGTCGCCGCCGGCATCGGCGTGCACTCCTCCTCCGCGCAGGTCGAGGCGGCGCTCGGCGTCGCCGCCCTGCTCGGCCCCGACCCGGATCCGGCACATGTCCCTGGCACCCCGGGCTCGGCCGACCCGACGCAGGTGCTGCCCACCAACGCCGGTTCGTACGACCCGAACGCCGCGACCAGCGTGATGCAGCAGACCGGTCCCGGCCAGGGCCAGGGCCCCGACCCGACCTCGGTGATGCCCCCAGTGCCGCCGGGCAACGACCCGAACCACCCCTGGCAGTCCCAGCTCCAAGCGGCCCGCGACCGCAGCGAGCAGACGCAGGTCCAGTACATCGACCCGAGCCAGGACCCGCTGCGGCGCCGTCCGCAGCGTCAGCAGCAGCGGCCCCAGCAACCGCAGCAGGGGTACCCGCCGCAACCGCAGCAGGGCTACCCGCAGCAGCCGCAGCGCCCCCAGCCCCAGCAGCAGCCGCGCGCCAGCAGGCGACAGGCCCGGCAGCAGCCGCCGCCACAGCAGCAGCAGTACGCGCCGCAGCCCTACGCGCCGCCGCAGCCCACCCCGCGCCAGCCCCGGCAGCGCAGCGCCAATCCGATGCGCATCCCGGGTCTGGGCTGCCTCAAGGGCTGTCTGTTCTCGGTGATCCTGATCGTGGTCGCGGGCTGGCTCGTCTGGGAGCTGACCCCGCTCCAGGGCTGGATCGCGGAGGGCAAGAGCTACTGGAGCGCGATCGGCGACGGCATCTCGAAGGTGTCGGACTGGATCTCCGACCTCGGCGGTTCCGACCCGGGCGCCGGGCCCCAGGACCCAGGCGGACAGTAACCACTGCACGACTCGGTGGCTTTGTCAGCTTTGTTGACTTCTTCGGGCAGTTTTCCCCCGTAGAAGTGAAGGTTGGCGGCATCCGGGGCCCACAGGCCCCGGATCCCCGCGTACGTTACTCAGGTGTGCCTCGCGTGTCCCCGCGGTCACGGTGCCCGGCCCGCTTTCCGGCCGGGGGTCCGGGGGTCGCCCCCCGGGCGGACACAGTGGGCAACGCCAGCCGCTGAGGGAGCAGTCTTGGCACGGAATATCGGCAGCCGCTACACGGCCCACCAGATCCTCGGGCGGGGCAGCGCCGGCACGGTGTGGGCGGGCGAGGGACCCGAGGGTCCCGTCGCCATCAAGCTGTTGCGCGAGGACCTGGCGTCGGACCAGGAGCTCGTCGGGCGCTTCGTGCAGGAGCGCACGGCCCTGCTCGGCCTCGACCACCCCCGGATCGTCGGCGTCCGCGACCTCGTCGTCGACGGGAACGATCTCGCGCTCGTCATGGACCTCGTACGCGGCACCGATCTGCGCACCCGCCTCGACCGGGAGCGCCGGCTCGCCCCCCAGGCCGCGGTCGCGATCATCGCGGACGTCGCCGACGCGCTGGCCGTGGCGCACGCCGCCGGCATCGTGCACCGCGACGTCAAGCCGGAGAACATCCTGCTCGACATGGAGGGCCCGCTCGGACCCGCGGGCTCCCACCCGGCCCTGCTGACCGACTTCGGCGTCGCCAAGCTGATCGACACCCCGCGGCGCACCAAGGCGTCCCGCATCATCGGCACCCCGGACTATCTGGCGCCCGAGATCGTCGAGGGTCTGCCGCCGCGTGCCGCCGTCGACATCTACGCCCTCGCGACCGTGCTCTACGAACTCCTCGCCGGCTTCACCCCCTTCGGCGGCGGTCACCCCGGTGCGGTCCTGCGCCGCCATGTCACCGAGACCGTCGTCCCTCTCCCGGGCATCCCCGACGAGCTGTGGCAGCTCATCAACCAGTGCCTGGCCAAGGCGCCCGCGTCACGGCTGCGCGCCTCCGAGGTCGGCACGCGGCTGCGCGAGCTCCAGCCGATGCTGGCGGGCATGCCGCCCCTGGACGTCGACGAGCCCGATGCCGAACCGCAGGCGGAGCCGTACGAGGACGAGACGCCGGCCGCACCCGGTGAGGTCCGCCGCCGTGGCGCCGTACCGCTGGTGCCCGGCGCGGCGCCCGCGGACTCCAACCGCGACACCCACACCTCGATGCGGGTACCGGCTCCGGACGAGCTCGCCGGCGGCGCCCGCGGCACGGCGCGCGCCCCCCGCACACCCGGCCAGCGCCGACCGGGATCGGCCCGCCACAAGTCCGAGACCGTCCGCAAGCGGCGCATCGTCCTCGGGGTCGCCGCAGTGGTGGTCGCGGCCGCGCTGGGCGTCGGTGGCTGGCTGGCGACGAGCGGCGGCGATTCGGAGGTCTCCCCGCGGGACTCCCAGCAGTCGGTACCGGCGGAACCCTAGGGGGTCGGGCTCTCGCGCCCAGCCGTTACGCTGGACCCGTGGCAGTCGTCGATGTATCCGAAGAGCTGAAGTCCCTCTCCTCGACCATGGGGTCGATCGAGGCCGTCCTGGACCTCGACAGGATGAGGGCAGATATTGCCGTGCTCGAGGAGCAGGCCGCCGCCCCGTCCCTGTGGGACGACCCGGAGGCGGCGCAGAAGATCACGAGCAAGCTCTCGCACCTCCAGGCCGAGCTCCGCAAGACCGAGGCCCTCCGCGGTCGTATCGACGACCTGGCCGTGCTCTTCGAGCTCGCCGAGGCCGAGGACGACGCGGACACCCTCGCCGAGGCGGAGTCCGAGCTGACCGACGTCCGCAAGGCGCTGGACGAGATGGAGGTCCGCACCCTCCTCTCCGGCGAGTACGACGAGCGCGAGGCGCTGGTCAACATCCGCGCCGAGGCGGGCGGCGTCGACGCGTCCGACTTCGCCGAGCGTCTCCAGCGGATGTATCTGCGCTGGGCCGAGCGCCACGGGTACGGCACGGAGGTCTACGAGACCTCGTACGCGGAAGAGGCTGGCATCAAGTCGACCACCTTCGTCGTCAAGGCGCCGTACGCCTACGGCACGCTCTCCGTCGAGCAGGGCACCCACCGCCTCGTGCGCATCTCGCCGTTCGACAACCAGGGCCGCCGCCAGACGTCCTTCGCGGGCGTCGAGGTGCTGCCGGTGGTCGAGAAGACGGACCACATCGAGATCGACGAGTCCGAGCTGCGCGTGGACGTGTACCGGGCGTCCGGCCCCGGCGGCCAGGGCGTCAACACCACGGACTCCGCGGTGCGCCTGACCCACGTCCCGACCGGCATCGTCGTCTCCTGCCAGAACGAGCGCTCGCAGATCCAGAACAAGGCGAGCGCGATGAACGTCCTCCAGGCGAAGCTCCTTGAGCGCCGCCGCCAGGAGGAGCAGGCCAAGATGGACGCGCTCAAGGGCGACGGCGGCAACTCCTGGGGAAACCAGATGCGTTCGTACGTCCTGCACCCGTACCAGATGGTCAAGGACCTGCGTACGGAGTTCGAGGTGGGCAACCCGCAGGCGGTGCTGGACGGCGAGATCGACGGCTTCCTGGAGGCGGGCATCCGCTGGCGCAAGCAGGGCGAGAAGTAGACGCGCACACCGCGTCGTGAAGGTGCCGGGCCCGGAGGGCTCGGCACCTTTGCGTTGCACCTCTGGTGGACGCGTCACTACGTAAGGGGGGCGACCAGTGCGACGACAGGGCCGGCCGGGGAGAGGGCGGGTACGGCGGTTGAGGGGCACGGTGCTGCCGGTGGTGTGCGCCCTGGCGGTCACCGGGCTCACCGCGTGCACGCTGCGGGCGCCCGATCCGCCGGACTTCGGGGTCCGGATCGACGGCGGCGAAGTGGTCGTGGCGTACCCGATCTGCCCGGGCGAGTCGGTGTCCGGCGCGCTCGTGTCCGTCAACGTCGACGGCGACGGGCGCGGTGACGGCTTCGAAACCCTGTGGAGCGCGAGTGGCCCTGCGTCGCCGGAGGTACGCGGTGGGGTCTTCGGCGTCGGCAGCGAACGGAGTTTCCGGGACGAGGAGAAGGCGCTCGTCCGTCCTCTGCCGGACAGCTTCTTCGTGGAGACCACGATCGTCAGGGACGGGCGCACCGAAGAGGGTGACGACGGGGCGATCGACCTCGCGAAGGTGCGCGGCAAGCGCCTCGTGGACGGTCAGTATGTGACGTGGGAGGGCAAGGTGTTGACGCGGGATCAGATCAACTCCCAGCGTGAGTGCGACGGCGATTCGCGTGAGCAAGCGGAGAGATGACGATCACGGCGCTTTGTCGACAAGGTAACTGGCCCTTCCGTGGCGGCAGTTCCCTTTTATGTCACAGTTGCATCGGCGCAGGTCAGGCAACCTCCCGCATACCGGACATCGCACGCGCAACGACCTTGACGCGTCCGCGAAAAGTGGGAAGGGTGACGCTCGGCATGCGTATCTCTGGGGCGCGTGTGATGTGGGGGAGACGTCAACACCCCGCGGCCGCAGCCCCGGACGCTGCTCCATTGACGATTAGCTACTGGGGGTAGCAGCCAGATGACGAAGAAGACGCGGATCCGCGTAGCGCGCATAGCCGCCGGCGCGGTGATCGCCGCCGGCGCGTCGCTGACCGCCGCGGGCGCCGCCTCGGCCGTCGGCGTGGACATCAACGTGGGTCCCCTCGATGCCTCGGTCAACGCCGACGAGACCGGCCTCGACGCCGGACTTGGCATTCAGGGTGGCCGGTCCACCGAAGGCACCACCGAAGGCACCGAGGGTGCGACCGAGGGCACCATCGCCGGGACCCTGGGCGGCGTCGTCGCGGGCTCTGAGGGTGGTACGACCGAGGGCACCACTGAGGGCGGGACCACTGAGGGTGGCACGACCGAGGGTGGCACCACTGAGGGTGGCACGACCGAGGGCGGGACCACCGAGGGTGGCACCACTGAGGGCGGGACCACCGAGGGCGGGACCACCGAGGGTGGCACCACTGAGGGCGGGACCACCGAGGGTGGTACGACCGAGGGTGGCACCACTGAGGGCGGCACCACCGAGGGTGGCACGACCGAGGGCGGGACCACCGAGGGTGGCACCACCAACGGCGGCACCCAGGGTCAGACCACCGGTGGCACCGGGGGCCAGACCACCGGCGGCACCGACGGCGGCTCTACGACCGGTGGCACCACCGGCGTGATCGACGGCGACGGCAACAACACCGACACCGACAACGCCGGCTCCCAGCCGGTCGAGCAGGGCGAGGCCAAGGAGGAGCTGGCGGAGACCGGCGCCGCCGAGACCACCTTCCTGCTCCTCGGCGCTGCCACCATGATCGCCGGTGGTATCGGCTTCCGGATGCTCCCCCGTCTCGTGGGCAGCAACCGCACCGCCGTCTAAGCATTACGGCGCGTAGCGCACAGCACACAGAAAGGAGGGCCCGGGGCGCGCTCAGCACCCCGGGCCCTCCTTTTGCGTACGTCCTACGCGGTCTGGTGCGCGGCCAGCAGCGCCAGCGCCGCGATCAGCACCACCAGCAGCGTCAGCAGCGCCACCGGGCTCAGACCGCCGAACGGTCCCTCCTGCTGGAGTCGCTCGCGGTTCGCCCGGCACACCGGGCAGCGGCCCTCGTTCACCGGGGCCGCGCAGTTGGCGCACACCAATCGGTCGTAGGTCATGCGCTCTCCTCCTCCCGCGCGCCGGAGCCGCAGGCGCGGACCGTATGCACAGTTCTTTCCCGACAACGCACAGGGGAACGACACTGTTCCCCTACCACCATGCCAGCTCGGGCGCTTTTCGGCGCGCCCCACCCGTTCCTTCGTCTACCGTGACGTGACAAAGTACGCAACCCAGACTGCTGACTGCGCCCGCAACCCCGCTTCGCGTAGTGTCACGCACACCTACTCCCGGCCGACCGTGGTGCACCCGTGATCCGATTCGACAACGTCTCCAAGAGCTACCCCAAGCAGAACCGCCCCGCCCTGCGTGACGTCTCCCTCGAGATCGAGAAGGGAGAGTTCGTCTTCCTGGTGGGTTCGTCCGGTTCCGGCAAGTCGACCTTTCTGCGGCTGGTTCTCCGCGAGGAGCGTGCAAGCCAGGGGCTCGTGCATGTCCTCGGCAAGGACCTGGCCCGGCTGTCCAACTTCAAGGTGCCGCACATGCGCCGCCAGCTGGGCACCGTCTTCCAGGACTTCCGTCTCCTGCCCAACAAGACCGTCGCGGAGAACGTGGCGTTCGCGCAGGAGGTCATCGGCAAGCCTCGCGGTGAGATCCGCAAGGCCGTGCCGCAGGTCCTCGACCTCGTCGGACTCGGCGGGAAGGAGGACCGGATGCCCGGTGAGCTCTCCGGCGGTGAGCAGCAGCGCGTCGCGATCGCGCGGGCGTTCGTCAACCGGCCGATGCTGCTGATCGCGGACGAGCCGACCGGCAACCTCGACCCGCAGACATCCGTCGGCATCATGAAGCTGCTGGACCGGATCAACAGGACCGGTACGACCGTCGTGATGGCGACCCACGACCAGAACATCGTCGACCAGATGCGCAAGCGTGTGATCGAGCTCGAGAAGGGCCGTCTCGTACGCGACCAGGCACGCGGCGTCTACGGCTACCAGCACTGAGCTAAGGAAAGGCTGAACGCACGCGATGCGCGCCCAGTTCGTACTGTCGGAGATCGGCGTAGGTCTCCGTCGCAATCTCACCATGACCTTCGCCGTCATCGTCTCCGTGGCTCTGTCGCTCGCCCTCTTCGGCGGCGCGCTGCTCATGCGCGAGCAGGTCAGCACCATGAAGGACTTCTGGTACGACAAGGTCAACGTCTCCATCTTCCTGTGCAACAAGAACGACGCCTCCACGTCGCCCAAGTGCGCCAAGGGCGCGGTCACCGCACAGCAGAAGCAGCAGATCGAGGGCGATCTCAAGAAGATGGACGTGGTCGACTCCGTCCATCACGAGACGGCCGAGGAGGCGTACAAGCACTACCGCGACCAGTACGGCGACACTCCCATCGCGTCCACCATCACGCCGGACCAGATGCAGGAGTCGTTCCGGGTCAAGCTGGACGACCCGGAGAAGTACAAGGTGGTCGCCACCGCCTTCGCCGGCCGGGACGGCGTGCAGTCCGTCCAGGACCAGCGCAACATCCTGGAGAATCTCTTCTCCCTGATGAACGGCATGAACATAGCGGCACTGTTCGTGATGGCGCTGATGCTGGTGATTGCGCTGATGCTGATCGTCAACACCGTGCGTGTGTCGGCGTTCAGTCGTAGGCGTGAGACCGGGATCATGCGGCTGGTGGGAGCGTCCAGCTTCTACATCCAGATGCCGTTCATCATGGAGGCCGCGTTCGCGGGCCTGTTGGGCGGTCTGGTCGCCTCCCTGATGCTGCTCGTCGGCAGGTACTTCCTGATCGACCACGGTCTGGCGCTATCCGAGAAGATGCAGCTGGTCAATTTCATCGGCTGGGACGCGGTCGTCACCAAGCTCCCGCTGGTGATCGCGATCGGTCTGCTGATGCCTGCCATGGCCGCTTTCATCGCATTGCGCAAGTACCTCAAGGTGTGACAAGCGCCCCGGGCGCCGTACGGGCAACAGCCGTACGGCGCCCTTCGCTTGGCCTAGACTCGTCGCCATGCCGGGCCCGGAGTTCTGTCCTCGGCCCCGCCGCATTCGCCGCGGGGCGGCCCTGACATTGGTCTTTGCGAGTGTTCTCGCCACGGCGGCGGCCACCAACGCCCTGCCGCGCGAGGACGACAACGCCCCCCGCCCGCTGGCCGCCCGGCCCGCCGCTGCCACCGTCGACCGCGACGCTCTGGCCCGTGCCGCCGCCGAGGCCATGGCCGACGGCAAGTCGGGGACGAAGGCGGCCGAGGAAGTCGTCAGCCGCAGCGGCGACCGCTGGGGTGCGGTGTACGACCGCGAGGAGTACGCGGACTTCCAGCAGGCACTCGACGGCGAGTACACCGGTGTCGGCCTCACCGCCCGCCGGGCCGCCGACGGACGCGTCGAAGTGGCCCGGGTCCAGTCCGGCGGCCCCGCGGAGAAGGCGGGTATCCAGGCCGGCGACCGGCTGCGCACCATCGACGGCAGGCGGGTGGCCGACCGTCCCGTCACCGAGGTCGTGGCCCTGCTGCGCGGCAGCGAGCGCACGCGCGTGGCCCTCGGCATGGAGCGCGCCGGCCGCGCGTGGACCGAGACGCTGACCCGTACGACACTCAGCACCGAGACCGTCACCGTGCGTCACCTGCGGGACGGTGCCGTGATCATCAAGGTCTCCTCCTTCACCAAGGGCTCGGGCGCCCGGGTGCGGGACGCGGTGCGCTCCGCACCCGCCGGCGCCGGTGTCCTGCTCGATCTGCGCGGCAACGCCGGCGGTCTGGTCGCCGAGGCCGTCGCCGCCGCCTCCGCCTTCCTCGATGGCGGGCTCGTCGCCACGTACGACATAAGGGGTGAGCAGCGCTCCCTCTACGCCTCGGCGGGCGGGGACACCGCCAGGCCCGTGGTCGCCCTCGTCGACAGCGGCACCATGAGCGCGGCCGAGCTGGTGACCGGGGCCCTCCAGGACCGCGGCCGCGCGATCGCCGTCGGTTCGCGCACCTTCGGCAAGGGATCGGTGCAGATGCCCAGCCGGCTGCCGGACGGATCGGTCGCCGAGCTGACGGTCGGGCACTACCGCACACCGGCCGGTCACGGCGTCGACGGACGGGGCATCACACCCGACCTGCTGGCCGCCGAAGGCGCCGAGGAACGGGCCCGCACGGTATTGAGTGGCCTCGGGGGTGGGTCGTAGTGCGAAAATGACCGCACTATGGCTAAGGAAAAAGGGCGCAAGCTGATCGCGCAGAACAAGAAGGCGCGGCACGACTACCTCATCCTCGACACCTACGAGTGCGGGCTCGTGCTGATGGGTACCGAGGTGAAGTCGCTGCGTCAGGGGCGGGCCTCGCTGGCGGACGGCTTCGTCCAGATCGACGGACACGAGGCGTGGCTGCACAACGTGCACGTCCCCGAGTACAGCCAGGGCACCTGGACCAACCACTCGGCCCGCCGCCGGCGGAAGCTCCTCATGCACCGCGAGGAGATCGACAAGCTGGAGTCCAAGGCGCAGGAGACGGGGCACACCATCGTGCCTCTGGCGCTGTACTTCAAGGACGGCCGGGCGAAGGTCGAGATCGCGCTGGCGAAGGGCAAGAAGGAGTACGACAAGCGGCAGACGCTGCGGGAGAAGCAGGACCGCCGTGAGACCGACCGCGCGGTCTCCGCGGTCCGCCGCCGCCAGCGGGCCTGAGGGCCGCGCGGCGGGGGCCGGGGGACCGGCGGTGCCCCGGGGCTCCGGGGCGGCGGGCATGAACGCCTGACCCGCGGGAATACGGTGGCATGTGGCCGCGTTGGTCACGTACGATGGCGACAGCCCCTCTCGCAGGGGCGCCTTTGAAAAATCAACATGGGGATGATCGGTTTCGACAGCGGATGTCGAAGCAGGAGAAGCGAGCCGAGGAAGCGGCAATGATCTCGTTAACCACGTGTCGCAAACAATAATCGCCAATTCCAAGCGCGATACCTCCGAAGCCTTCGCCCTCGCTGCCTGATCTCAGGCAGTAGAACGAACCTTCACTATGGAGCGTCAGCCCGGGGCTGTTCCCGACCCGGTTCCTGACGTCATCTAGGGAACTAAACCTCTGAGCCCGGTCACGGGGAGCAGAGGGAAACCAAACAGTGACTGAGCCCGTCGGAGACTTGTCCGCGTGATCTCCGGGGCTGAGAAAATCGCAGCGGACTGCGCTCGGAGAAGTCCTGATTCTGCACCGTTGGACGCGGGTTCGATTCCCGCCATCTCCACTCCCACCTTGTGTGGACCCCCATGTGGGCGAAGGCCCGGCTGTCGGTCACGACAGCCGGGCCTTTGTCATGCCTGGGGATGCCCTGCGAGCCGCGCGAGGCGGCGGTGCTCCAGGACCGCGGCGAGGGCGTAGGCGCCGCCGACCGCGAGGGCGAGGACCCCGTAGAGGCCGGGGGTGCCGAGGAAGAGCGCCGCGGAGGAGATCAGCGCCAGCCAGACGCCGAGGCCGTAGTGCAGCACGTTGCGTCGTGCGGCGCCTTCGGCGAGGTAGAGCAGGCCGACGACGAGGCCGGAGCCGGCGGGCCAGAGGACGGTCTGGAGATCCGGCATGTCGACGGCGGACGCCAGGCCGGTGATGGCGAGGAACAGGGCGGTGAAGGCGGCGATCCACGCGGCGCCGAGCAGTTTGCCGGAGAGGACGTCCCGCGCGGGGGCCCCGCGCTGGGCGCGCAGGGCGGCGACGGTGGCCTGGGTGACGCCGGTGACCAGGCCGATGCCGAGGAGCGTGGTGGGCAGCCAGCCGGGCAGGTCGAGCAGGGGGTCGTCGCCGTGGGAGACGGCGGCGGCGCCGTGTCCGAGCAGGTAGGCGAGTCCGAAGCTGATGTAGGCGGCGCGGTTGTCGACCTCGTTCGCGAGACGGCTCGGGGTGGCATGGGGGACGGCGGCCATGGGACGTGCGGGGGCTGCGACGGACATGGGGTTCCTCCGGGGTGGCGTACGGATGCGGGTGGGGCGGTGGGCGGCTCCGGGGGGTCGGCCCGGTGCCGCCCACCGCCGGTCGTCCCCGGCCGTGTCACGACCGGGGACGGAGCGGGTCAGTGCGCGCTGTCGTCCAGCGCGCCGTCGGGGATCCAGGAGCCGTGGATGCCGGCGGGCACGCGGCGGGGCAGATGGACGGTGGCGACCCGGTCGAGACCGGAGGCGTCCAGGACCAGCAGCTGCGAGGCGTCCTGCTTGAGGTCGGAGACGACGGTGAGCAGATAGCCGTCGTCCTCGTTGGTGGCGCCGGCCGCCGGGACGAACACCGCCTCGCTGGGCAGCCGGGCGTCGCCGACCTGGTGGATGCGGCGGGCGCCCGTGGTGCGGTCGTACTTGACGACGCCGTAGCCGCCGAAGCCTTCCTGGTCGGGGAAGGACACCGCGTACTGATAGCGGTTCTCGGCGCCCAGGTAGTCCTCGTTGAGGGTCGGGAACTCCACGGCGAGGTCGTCGATGATCTGCTCGTCGACGGTGCCGGTCGCCATGTCGATCACCCAGCGACGGGTGTAGGAGCGGGTGTTGGGCTCCGTGCCGCGCCCGGGCGCGCCGACCCACCAGTTCCAGGAGAGCCGGAACCCCTCGCGGTCCACGGTGGGGCCTTCCAGGACGATGCGGCCCTGGCCGTCCTCGTAGGCGTTGGAGACGTGCAGCATGTTGCCCGGCTCGATGGAGAACCAGCGCACATGCCGGGCACCGTCGTCGGTACGCGGCATGATCCCGATCCGGGCGGGCTGCTGGTCGCTCCAGCCGTACGGGATGCCGGAGTGCTCGGCGGGGTCGAAGGTGACGTTGCCCTCGATGAAGACGACATGGCGGCGGGTGATGGCGAAGTCGTGCTTGAGGGAGGCGGTCGCGCCCGGGATCTCGGCGGTGTGGACGATCTCCCCCTTGGCGCCGGAGACGTAGTACACGAGGTGGGGCGGGAACGGCGAGGAGCCGAAGAAGTGGAGCTCCCCGGTGAGCGGGTCCTCCTTGGGGTGGGCGGTCATGGCGGTGCGCAGCCGGCCGTTGAAGTCATGGGCGCCGACCGTCTCCAGCTCCGGGGTGAGCTCGAAGGGAACGTTCGCCTCGCACAGCGCGAGCAGCCGTCCGGCGTGCTCGATGACGTGGGTGCCGGCGGTGCTCGCGGTCAGGTCCGGGCCGCGCTCGGTCATGTAGGGGGCGCCGTCCAGGGCCGGGGTGTGCACCCAGCGGTTGCGGTACCACTCGGCGCGGCCCTCGCGGAGCCGTATGCCGTGGACCATGCCGCTGCCCTTGAACCAGTGGGTCGGGGTGACGCCCGGCTTGGGGTTGTGGCCGTTGCGGATCAGACGGCCGGTCAGCTCGGGGGGCAGGGTGCCCTCGACGGTGAGGCCGGTGGCGGTGATCTCGTCGGCGACAGGGGTGTAGTGGCCGGTCAGATAGGGCTGGTTGCTCATGGTCGCGTCCTCGGGGTCGTGGTTGATCGTGGTGCTGCGTGCTGCGTGCTGTGTGCTGCGTGCCGCGTGCCGCGTGCCGCGTGTATGAGGTTCGAGGGGGAGCGGGCTCAGGCCGTCTGCTCGGCGCGGGTCCTGAGGCAGCCGAGCCAGCTCTCCAGGGAGGCCTTCAGGGCCGCGCCGAGTTCGTCGGTCGCGGCGTCGACGGGCTCACCGCTCCAGGACTCCTCGGTGCGGACGACGACCTGATCGCCGGTCTGCTCGAAGGTCCAGGCGTGGATGCCGACGATGCCCTGGACGGTTCCGCCCCAGACGATCCGCCGCTCGTGGTCGAGTTCGTGGACGGTGGAGGTGATGGTCATCCCGTGGGTGCGCCAGGTGAAGTCGGTGCCGACGCCCACCGGTCCGCTGAGCACGGCCTGGTCGATGTCGACGTTCCAGACCGGCCAGTTGTCGATGTCGGTGTGCAGCGCCCAGACCGTGGCGAGCGGGGCGTCGATCGTCGTGGTCAGGCTGACGACGACGGGGGCGGTGGAGTCGATGGTGTGCATGGCTTTCCCTCTTCGGTGGTGGTGGTGGTGAGCGAGGTGGATCGGGGTGGGGCCGGCGCTGGTCGTCGGCCGGGGGTGCCGGCTCAGGCGACCGTTGCGTGATCGGCCGTCCGGTCCCGCGGGAGCTTCGCCGTGGAAGCGGCCGCGGCGGGCGGGAGCGAGGCCGGGGAGGTGCGGCCGCGGCGGGTGAGCGGCACCGCCAGGAGTGCGGCGACGGCCAGTACCGCGGCCGAGACCAGGAAGGCGGCCCGGTAACCGGCGCTCAGGGCCTCGACGTGGGACTGCTGGGTGGAGGCGTGAGCCGTGACGGAGGCGGCCAGGGTGGCGAGGGCGGCGAGACCGATCGCGCCGCCGACCTGGCGGGTGGTGTTCACCAGGCCGCCGGCGAGTCCCGCGTCCTGCGGCGGGACACCGTCGACGGCGAGTGCGGTGAGCTGGACGAAGGCGATGCTCAGGCCGAGTCCGACGAGGATGCTCGGACCGAGGACGTCGGCGAGGTAGCTCCCGTCGGCGCTGAGCCGTGACAGCCACAGCAGTCCGGCGGCCTCGACGAGCAGAGCCGCGGTCACCGTGGCGGTGCCGCCGATGCGCCGGGAGATGCGAGGTGCGAGGGCGGCGCCGAGCATATTGGCGACGGCGAGCGGGAGTTGTCCCGCTCCGGTGGCCAAGGGGTCCATACCGAGGACCTGTTGCTGGTAGAGCGGCAGGAAGAAGAACAGGGCGATCCACACGGAACCCAGCAGGGCCATCAGCAGATTTCCCGCGGCGACACGACCGGTGGTGAACAGCCGCGGGGGTATCAGCGCGTTCGGCCGGCGCGTCTCGATCACGACGAAGACCGCGAGCAGGGCGCCGGCGCCGGCGAGGGCGCCGAGCACGCGGGCGTCCGTCCAGCCGGTGCCGCGCGCGGTGGTCAGTCCCCACACCAGACAGGTCAGGGCGACGGTGACGGTGGCGGTGCCCAGCAGGTCGAACCGCGCGGACTCCCGCACACTCGCCGGTGGTACCAGGGCCGCCACGGCGACGAGGACCAGCACCGCCCCGAGCGCGACGGAGTGGAAGATCCAGGGCCAGCCCCATGCCTGGGTGAGCACACCGCCCAGCAGGACGCCGCCCGCCCCTCCCGCGCCGGAGACCGCGCCCCACACGCCCAGCGCCCGGCCGCGCCCGGCGCCGGACGGGAACAGGCCCATGGTCAGGGCGAGTGCGGCCGGGGCGATGGCGGCGGCGCCGAGTCCCTGAACGGCCCGGGCGGCGATCAGGACACCCGCGGAGGTGGCCAGCCCCGCCGCCAGCGAGGCCCCCGCGAACAGGGCGAGGCCGGCGATCAGCACCCGGCGGCGGCCGAGGAGGTCGGCCGCCCGCCCCCCGGCCAGGAGCAGCGCCCCGAACGCCAGGCCGTAGGCGTTGATCACCCAGGTGGTGCCGTCGGCCGACAGGTCCACACCGGAACGGATCTGCGGCAGCGCCACATTCACGATCGAGGTGGCGAGCATGACGGTGAACTGCGCGGCGGCGAGGGCCGCGAGCACGGCACCCGGCCGGCGGGCGGGGAATGCCTGGTCCTTCGTGCGTCCGAGGTTCATGGCGCACAGCCTCGTGTCGGGCGGTGTCCACTTTCCATGCCCGGCAGGGGCGTTGACTGTCCAGTGCTGTCCGCACCTGTCCACCGGGGCCCGGTCCGGCGCACCCGGCACATCCGGCGGCCTCAGCCCGCGGCGGCCCCGGCTCTCACGTCTGCGCCGGCCTGCCCGTGCGCTCTCACGTCTGCGTCGGCAGCGTGCGCCGCTCGTCCCCGTCGGGGCCGTGCAGTTCCCACTGCCACAGCGCCTCACAGAGCAGGTCCAGGCCCTGCCGGAGATGGCGGCGGTAGGTGCCGTAGGGGAGGCCGAGACGGCGGGCGGCGGCCTCCTGGGTCGGTGCGCCGGAGAAGTACCCCGCGGTCAGGGCGTCGCGGGCGCGCACCCCCCGCGGGTCGCGGGCGAGTTCGTCGACGGCCTGGCGCAGCAGGGCGCGCAACTCCTCGACGGGTTCCTCCAGATCGGCGGCGAGGCGGGCGCGCATCAGCGCACAGGCGGAGAAAGGGCCCGCATCCCGCCAGTGCGCCAGGGCCTCGCGTACGGCCTGGTCGAACGTCGCGCGCGAGATGCCCGGCGGCCCGGACCGGGCGGGCACCTCGGTCGCCGATATGAAGCGGTGGAGCCAGGACTCGACGGGCTCCTCGCGCCAGTCGACGCAGAACACGCCGTAGGTGTGCTCGCCCACGCGCGGCCGCGCACCGGTGTCCGCGAGGGTGCCCTTGACGCGTACGGCCCAGGTCTCGGCATCCTGGAAGACGGCGAATCCGTATGCGCGTCCGCGGGCACGGGCCGCTTCCGCCTGGGCCCGGGAACTGCTCAAGTCGATGACGCGCGAGGGGACCTGGTACCGCTCCGGGTAGACCGAGAAGCGGCTGATGCCGATGTGCTCGCCGGGGCCGACGGGTGCGGTGGCCTCGGTGTGGGCCCAGGCCGCCGCGACGACCGGGTCTGCGGCCAGGTCCTCGGGGTCCGGCGGTGCCGGCAGGACGAGCCGGGCCGTGAACGCGACGATCCGGCCCGTGCTCACGAGACGGTAGACGCTGAACGCCTGCGGCTGGCGCCGCGCCCAGTGGCGGACGACGTCCGCGGAGGCGGGTCCCTCGGTCTCCTCGGTCATACGCAGGACGACATCGATGTCATCCGGCTGAAGGGGCCGGTCGTGCACCTCGTCCTCGCGGGACCAGGTGCGCAGCCGCGCCAGGGTCTCCATCTCCTTGAAGAGGTAGAAGAGTTCGTCGGTGACGGTCCACACACGCTCCTCGGGTGCCTCGCGCAGCAGGCGCAGATACTCGTCCGCCAGTCGCTGGCGCATCGTCACGAAGGCATGGGGCGCCCGCCAGCGCAGATCGGCGGCCAGCGTCTCGCGCGCGGCGTCGTGCGGGTGGAGCCCGCGGTGCGCGGACTCCATGAAGGGCAGGTCGCGGAGCCAGGAGAAGAGCAGGTGGGCGTCTTCTTCGGGCAGGACCGAGGACAGCAGTTCCTCGGACGTGGAGTGGGCCTGCGCCGCCACCTCCAGCGCCCGGCGGTGGGCCGCGGTGGGCACCTCGCCGATCAGCCCGGCCAGCAGCGTGCGCAGGACGTCGGCGGAGGGAGCCCAGATCTCCTCCTTGCTCCAGCCCGCTGGCCCCGAGCCCGCGGCGGCGGCGAGGGACAGGGCCAGTGGGTTGCCTCCGGCGAAGCGGAGCACCCGGTCACGCAACTCGGGCCTGAGCTCCGCCGCGGCCAGCAGGCTGCGGGCCTGCTCCTCGGCGAACGGCTTCAGTTCGGTGACGTGCAGGACGCCCGCCCACGCGGGATCGGCGCTCCACTGCGCCTGCGGCGGGAGGCGCCCGGCCAGAACGGCCAGGGCGCCGTCCGCGGCGCGGGGGAGGAAGTGCTGCCACAGCCAGCTCTCGAGCCACTGGCAGTGCTCGAAGGAGTCGACGGTCAGGACCGTGCCGGGGACTTCCAGGAAGGGGGCTGCGGCACGCTCGAAGTCGGCGGGGTCACGGCTGACGAACCGGCCGTCGAGCGCGACGGACGACCGGCCTGCGGTACGGGCCTGGTCCGCCAGGCGCCGCACCAGGGTCGACTTGCCGATGCCGCCGGGCCCGTACGCGTAGAACACGAGGGGCGCGTGCGGATCGCCGGTCAACGCCTGTGCGAACCGGTCGAGTTCCTCTTCCCGGCCGATGAAAGCGCGCCCTCGCGCGCTGCTCAGTCTTTCCCCGACGGACCCCATGACGGTTCCCCACCTCGCTTTTTCGGTCTTCGGTGTTTCCGCGTGCCGCGTGCCGCTTGTTCCGGCGTTACCGGTGTTTCCGGTGTTTCCGGTGTTTCTCGTGATTCCCTCCGGGCGACGGCCGTTCCACGCCGCCGCGCCGTGGGGTCCTGCCACAAGCTCTCGGGCGTACGTCAGTCGACGCGGCCCAGATTCTCGTCGTCGGGGTGGCCGGTGAGCAGGAGAGTCGTTTCCTCGACGCGTCGGAAGCGCCCGTCGGGGGCCAGTTCGGCGAAGAGGTACACCTCGGTCCGGGAGGTGCGGCCGTTCTCCTGGGTGAGGGTGACGGTGTGGCGGTCGGCGTAGCGCAGGCCGTCGCGGAACTCGTCCTGGACCTCGATGCGGCCGCTGCGCACCAGGGAACGCAGACGGGTCATGTGCTGGGTGAAGGCGGCCCGGTCGCTCCACACGCCGTCGGTGCGCTGGCGGTAGTCGGGCGCGAAGTGCCGGTCGATGGCTTCGGTGAGGTCGAGCCCCGGGGTGAACAGCAGGTCGTTGATGGCTCTGGTGATGTCGGTCGGTGTCACGGGGGGTCTCTTCCTGGAGGGGGGTGGCGGTGCTGTGCGGGCCCGGCTCGGGGAGCCGGGGAGGGCCGATCGCCGGCCGGCGCGCCGGGCGCCGGTCCGGGGGCGCTGTCACGCGGGGCGCGGGACGCCTTCGTGGACCGGGGTGAAGTCCAGCGACAGGGATGCGGGGCCGCGGGTGTACAGACCGGTCTCCCGGTAGACGAAACCGGGGCTGAAACGCACCCGGTCGAGCAGCGGGAGGAGCATCCCGGCGACGGTCTCGATCTCGGCGCGGGCGAAGGCCGCACCGACGCACTGGTGGAGCCCGGTGCCGAAGGCCAGATGCTGGGCCGCCGCGGTGAACGAGCGGGCGGTGCCCAGGTCCGGGCGGTGGATGTCGAAGGTGTCCGGGTCGCCGAAGGCGTCGGGGTCGCGGTTGGCCGCGCCGATCATGCAGAAGACGGTGGCGCCCGCCGGAACGGTCGTACCGGCGAACTCGGCGTCCTTCTCCGTCGAGCGGGGGATGAGCTGGACCGGCGGGGTGTACCGCAGGGTCTCGGCGATCGCGGCGGGCAGCAGAGACGGGTCGCCGCGGACCTCGGCCAGCTGCTCGGGGTGGTCGACGAGATGCTTGACGAGCAGGGCGAGGGTCTTGTCGGCGGGCTCGGTGGAAGCCGCCAGGACATTGATGATCAGCGCGGTGACCTCGCGATTGCTCATGCCGATGCCGTCGAACTCGGCGGTGCACAGCGTCGATATGAGGTCGTCGCCGGGGTCGCGGCGCCGCTGCTCGATGATCGGGACGAGGTAGGCCTCCAGCTGCTCGGCACAGTCCAGACAGTGCCGGCGGCGTTCCGGGGTGAGCGCGATGCCGGTGATGAACTCGGCGACCCCGCTGTGCCAGTCGGCGATCTGCTGCCAGTCCCTCTTGTCCAGACCGAGGACGTCGAGCGTCACCAGGACGGCCAGGGGCTTGCCGAAGTCGTTGACGAGATCCACCCGGCCGCGGGGAAGGAACGGCGCGACGAGTTCCGCGGCGTTGGCGTGGATGGCGCGTACGTGGTCCTGGAGGGCCTTCCCGGTGAAGCCCCGGACGACGATCTTTCGTTTGGCGGTGTGCTCGGCCCCGGTCATCTGGGCGAGGACCGGTCCGCGCATCACCGGCTCGGCGCGCACCTGCAACGTCTCGGTGCTGAAAGCCGGATGGTCGGTCAGCACCCGCTTCACGTCCTGGTGGCGGGAGAGGAAGTAGCTGTCGATCCCCGGCTCGTAGTGCACCGGATGTCGTTCCCTCAGCCCGGCGAAGAACGGGTAGGGATCGGCGGCGAAGTCGTCGGACAGAACACTGAAGCCGGACTCGGCTCTGAGCATGGCAGGAGTTCTCTCGGGGGGAGGAGACAGGGAGGGGACGGGCGTCCGCGCGCCGGGGCGTCGAGCCCGGGGGCGGGCGCCGACGTTCCTGGACCGCGAGGGTCCGGCAGCGGGAACAGACCGGACGCCGTGACGGCTCCCAACCATGGTCGGACCGGCGCGCCTTGGCCCGGAGGTCCGGCCCTGGGGGCGGGCCGGTCGACGGGGTTCCTGGTCAGTGGACGCCGTCGGCACCGATTCCCGCGGAGCCGTCAGTGGTGTTGACGACGGGGCGAGTCGTTGCGTTGCCTGCGCACCAGAGGAAGAGCGACGAGCGCCAGGCTCACGGCGAGTGCGCCGGCGGCGAGGGCGGTCTGCCAGAACGGGCCGCCGGAGGCGAGATTCGCCACCAGATAGCCCGCGAGGATCACGGCGAGTATCGCGTTCTGGATGTCGCCGCGCTGCCACCACCGCGGGCGCGGAGACTCCTCTTCGGACAGGCGCAGCGCGTACAGCTCGACGGGCCCGAACTCCTCCTCGGGGGTGTGGTCGACGGCGGCGAGGTGGTCGGCGGCCTCCCTGGTGAGTTCCGCGGCGCGTGCGCGCGGCACGGCGTGGCGCTCTTCGAGCAGCTGGGGCAGCCGGCGGAGCCACTCCTCACGCCCGCTCGTGCTCTGTGTGCCGGTCCGCTGCTGCATCGTTTCTCCTTCAGGGTCTGCGGTGTCTTTGTCCTGCGTGGCCCACCCGAGCAGCACGAGGCCCAGGAGGCACAGGGCCGGGGTGGGCAGATGGCCGGTGGTCTCGCGGGAGAGGGTGGTGAAGGCCGTCGCGGCCAGCACCGTCGCGGCGGCCACGAGCACGCGTCCCGCGGTGCGGAGCCGGGAGCGCGTGGCGGTGGCCGCGAGGTGGCCGCCCGCCAGGGCGGCGGCGACGAACGACGAGCCGACCAGCCCGGCAGGGGTCAGGGACAGCGTGAATCCGTCCATGGCCCACAGACCGGCACCCGCCACCAGAGCGGCCGTACCGATCGGGACGAGTGCGGTGCGGATCGTCGCAGCGGGCCGGACGCGGTGACGAAGCCGTTCCTCGGGCGGGAGGCGTTCACCGACCACGGTGGCCGCGTACGCCTCCGGTGCGCCGAAGGCTTCCTCGGGGCTCTCGCCGCTGTCCGCGCAGTGCTGCGCGACTTCGGCCAGCACCGTGTCCGCGAGCGTGCTGTCCACCGACTGTGCGGCCAACGCCAGTCGAAACCGTGCGTTCCACCGGGTCGTCTCATCCGTCATTCCGGCGCCTGCCTGCTCTGGGCGAGGAGTTGTTCCATCGCGTCGGAGAACTGCTTCCAACTGGTGGTCTCTTCACGCAGCCGGTCCCGCCCCGCGTCGGTGAGCCGGTAGACCTTGCGCCCGGGGCCGCCCTCACCGGGCTCCCACCGCGCCTCCACCACGCCGTCGGTCTCGAGCCGGCCGAGCACCGGGTACAGGGCGCCGCCGCGGATCGTGCCGAAGCCGCGGGCGGCCAACTCCTGTACCAGCGCGTACCCGTGCCGATCGCCGTCGGCAAGCACGGCGGCGAGCGCCAGCGGGAGTACGCCCCGCAGCCAGCCCGACTCCACAGCGGCCATCTATAGTCAACTCTGCTCTCTACTCCGTGAGTTCGACTAGTTCGTTCTCAGACTAGTGAACCACGGGCCGGCGCCGGAGCGACACCCGTCCCGGGAAACCGGTGGGCGGCGTGGGCGGAATGCCCTGACTTCTACGGCAGCCGGGCCTTCGCCGCACCTGCTCCTGCCGTGCCGGCCAGCAGCAGCGCCAGCGCGGCCGCGCACACCGGGATCGCGTACGCGTACGCCGCGCCCGCGTGCTCGACCGTCCAGCCCGCCGTGGCCGAGCCGGCCGCGATGCCGCCGAGGATCGCCGTGACGGCGAGCGTCATGCCTTCGTTGAGACTGCTCTCGGGAGTCATCCGCTGGACCAGGGACATTCCCGTCACCATCGTCGGTGCGGTGGCGGCGCCCGCCAGCAGCAGAGCCGCCGCGAGAACGACGGCGGATCCGGTGCGGGCCGCCAGCAGGGGCAGCGTCATCAGAGCGGTCATGGCCGCCAGGCAGGCGGTGAGGCGGCCCGGCAGGTTCCCGGCCGCCCGGACCGTCCCGTAGAGCAGGCCCGCGGCGCAGGAACCCGCCGCCTGGAGGCCCAGCAACAGTCCGGCCCGGGGGCCGTCGAGGACGGCGAGGGTGCTGACCTCCAGGGCGCCGAAGACCATGCCGGTGGCCAGGAAGACCGCGAGCAGGGAGGCCATCCCCGGGGCGCGCAGCGGGGATCGCGCGCCGGGGGTGCGCGCGGAGACCGGCGGTTCGGTGGAGCGCTGGGCCGCGAAGATCAGGACGCCGGTCAGCAGCAGGACCGCTCCGGTCAGCGTGCCCGCCTCCGGGAAGAGGGCCGAGCACAGGAGGGCGGCGATGACCGGGCCGAGCATGAAGCAGAGCTCGTCGGCGGCCTGTTCGAAGGAGTTCGCCGTGTGCAGTGCGGCCGCGTTCTCGGGCGTGGGCTCCCGGTGGATGTGGGCCCACCGGGCACGGGACATGCCGCCGGTGTTGGGGGTCGTGGCGGTGGCGGCGTACGCGGCGAAGAGTGTCCAGTCCGGTGCGTCGAAGCGTATGCACAGCAGGAGGGCGAGCGAGCCGAGCACGGCGAGGGCGGTGGCGGGTACGGCCACGCGGGCCTGCCCGTGGCGGTCCACGAGCCGGGCCGTCCACGGGGCGACGAGCGCGGTGGCCGCCAGACCGGTCGCGGTGACGGCGCCGGCGAGCGCGTAGGAGCCCCGCGATCCGGCGATCATGATGACCGCGCTGACGCTGAACATCCCCATGGGGAGGCGGGCGAGGAGATTTCCGGCGGTGAAGGCGCGGGCGCCCGGGGTCGCGAAGAGTCTGGCGTACGGCATGGAACCACCATCGCCGCAGGTCAGAGCGGGGTCCAACACCTATGAGGGGTCGATTGACGCACCGGCGTTGTAAATTCGCCCGGTGCCCATGGACATCGAACCGCGGCTGCTGCGCGCCTTCGCCGCCGTCGCCGACGAACTGCACTTCACCCGCGCCGCGGCCCGGCTGTACGTCGCCCAGCAGGCGCTGAGCCGCGATGTCCGGCGACTGGAGCGGGAGTTGGGGGCCGTGCTGTTCGTACGGAGCACCCGGCGGGTGACGCTCACGGCCGACGGCGAACGCCTGCTGCCCTACGCGCGGGCCGTCCTCGCGGCGCACGACGAGCTGAGGGCCGCCTTCGCCGCCGCCGACCGGCCGCTGCTCGTGGACCTCAACAGCGAGGGCATGGTGTCCGGCCGCATCCTGGCGCGGGCGCGCGAACTCGCCCCCGAGTGCGAGCTGATGGCCCGCTTCGAGAGCGGACTGACCGGTGCCGCCGCCGAGATCGTCGACGGTCGTCTCGACGTCTCCTTCGGGCGCTTCGCCGGACTCGAAGGCCCGGTGCGGGCGCTGCTGTCCCATCGCATCGTCCGGTACGAACCGCTGGGCGTCGTCCTGCCGCACGATCATCCGCTCGCCGCGCGCGAGCAGGTTCCGCTGGACGCACTCGCGGGGGAGACCGTCTACGCCGGTGCGGGCAACCCCCGGACCCTGGAGTGGACGGACCTCGCACGGCATTTGTTCGCGGGCCGCGGGATCGCGCTCGCGCCGCCCGCTCCCCTGGCGGTGGGTGTCGAGGAGTTCCGCCGGGTGATGGCGAAGACCCGCAATCCGGTCCTCGCGGTGGTGGACTTCCCGGCCGTGGCGGGCACGGTGATGCGCCCGATCGTCGACCCCGTTCCGCTGTCGCCGCTGTCGATGGTGTGGCGCAGGGGAACGCGCCATCCGGGCGTGAATGCCCTGCATGCGGCGGTCGACGAACTGGGCGCGCGGGAGGGCTGGCTGAAAAGAGAGGCTTCGGAATGGTTGCCGGAGTGCGACATCACGCTCATGTGTGACAACAACTGACAGAAGCGCCCGTTCGGTACCTCGTGTGGGCTACGTTCGTCCCTCCGGATGCGGTGCAACAGAGGGCGCTCGGGGCGGGTGGGGACCCAGGCCGAGATCACGACATACGTCCGCGCATCCGTATTGAGCCAGTGGGGGATGTGCGCACAGCTGTGGAAAATTGGCAAGAAGATGTTCTTACCGGGCATACGCATGAGCCGAACGAGGTCACCGTCCAACTGGACGGACTCGGCCGAAAACTGGGGGAGCCCGCGACCGAACCGCCCGTCCAGGAAGGCTCGGACGGCCCGGTGTTCGTGGACGAGAGCGGCCGCAGAAGCAAGAAGTTCCGCCGTGCCGGCTGGGTGCTGGCCGCTGTCTGCGCCTGCTACGCGGTCACCCTCGTGACCGCGCTCGTCGGCGGCAGCTCCACCGCACCGTGGCTGCCCGGCATCAGCCAGTTCGCGGAGAGCAAGAAGAAGGAGAAGGTGGAGGTCGAGCCCGCTCCCAGCGAATCGGTCCCCGCGGGCGACGCCCCCGGCTACCGTCCCGGAGCCGCGGCGCCCACCGACTCCACCGGTGCCGTACTGCCGCGGCGGCCCTCGGGCACGGCGTCGAGCGGCGCCCCGAAGGGGGTTCCGGTGGCCCCCGGCGTCAAGGCGTCGGCCCCCGCCCCCGCCAAACCCTCCGCCGGCGGCGGCGTTCCCGCACCCGGCGGCGGTCCGTCGCCCAGCGCCTCCCCGGGCGGCGGCGACCCCGTGCCCGAGCCGGTGGCCAGCCCCGTCGACCCCTCGCCCTCTCCCTCCGCGCCCACGAGCCCGCCCGCCGAACCCCCCGCGCAAGAAGGCGCTCGATAGATGACCCGTCACGGCAGAGGGGCCCCGCAGCGGCGGAGGCCCCGGTCCGGCGTTCGCCGGCGACTCCCCATGCGCTATCTGCTCCCCGTGGTCTTCCTGATCGCGCTGGCGGCCATGCTGATGCTGCGCGGCTATGTGCACAGCGAGATCCTCGCCGACCACCGTGTGCGGCCACCGGCCCCGTCCGACCAGGTGCCGCAGAAGATCCTCGGCGGCGGGCCCGTCATCGACGTACGCGACAAGGCCGACCCCAAGGCCCTGACCGTGCCCGACCGCAAGCTGGTGCTCACCTTCGACGACGGTCCGGACCCGGTCTGGACGCCCCGGGTCCTCGACGCCCTGAAGGCGCACGACGCCCACGCCGTCTTCTTCATCACCGGCACCATGGCATCCCGCTACCCCGACCTCGTCGAGCGGATGGTGCGGGAGGGCCATGAGATCGGGCTGCACACCTTCAACCACCCCGACCTGGCCTTCCAGTCCACCGACCGGATCGACTGGGAGCTCTCCCAGAACCAGCTGGCGCTCGCCGGTGCGGCCGGTATCCGCACCTCCCTGTTCCGGCCGCCGTACTCCTCGTCCTCCGAGGCCCTCGACAACAAGTCCTGGCCGGTCGCCCAGTACATCGGCAGCCACGGCTACATCACCGTCTTCAACAACACCGACTCCGAGGACTGGAAGCGCCCCGGCGCCCAGGCCATCCTCGACCGGGCCACGCCCCCCGGCACCAAGGGCTCGATCGTGCTGATGCACGACTCCGGCGGCGAACGCTCGCAGACCGTCGCCGCGCTCGAACGGCTGCTGCCGCAGATGAAGGCCAGGGGCTACACCTTCGCCAACCTCACCGAAGCGCTCGGCGCTCCCAGCGCCCACACCCCCGTCACCGGCGCCGACCTGTGGAAGGGCAAGGCGTTCGTCGCCGCGGTCGCCGTCTCGGAGAACACCACCGGTGTCCTGGTCGCCGGGCTCGCCGTCATCGGCGTCCTGGTCCTCGCCCGGTTCGGCCTGATGCTCCTTCTGTCGTTCGCGCACGCCCGCAAGGTGCGCCGCCGCAGCTTCCGCTGGGGCCCGCCGGTCACCGAACCGGTGTCGGTGCTGGTCCCCGCGTACAACGAGAAGGAGTGCATCGAGAACACCGTCCGCTCCCTGATGGCGAGCGACCATCCCATCGAGGTCGTCGTCATCGACGACGGGTCCGCGGACGGCACGGCCGATCTCGTCGACGCCATGGCGCTGCCCAATGTGCACGTCGTGCGCCAGGCCAACTCCGGCAAACCGGAAGCACTCAACAACGGCATCCGGCACGCCCGTCACGACCTCATCGTGATGATGGACGGCGACACCGTCTTCGAGCCCTCCACCGTCCGCGAACTGGTGCAGCCCTTCGGCGACCAGCGCGTCGGCGCCGTCGCCGGCAACGCCAAGGTCGGCAACCGCGACACCCTCATCGGCGCCTGGCAGCACATCGAGTACGTGATGGGCTTCAACCTCGACCGCCGTATGTACGACGTGCTGCGCTGCATGCCCACCATCCCCGGCGCGGTCGGTGCCTTCCGCCGCGAGGCGCTGGAGCGCGTCGGCGGTATGAGCGAGGACACGCTCGCCGAGGACACCGACATCACCATGGCCATGCACCGCGACGGCTGGCACGTGGTCTACGCGGAGAAGGCCCGCGCCTGGACCGAGGCGCCGGAGAGCGTGCAGCAGCTGTGGTCGCAGCGCTACCGCTGGTCGTACGGGACCATGCAGGCGATCTGGAAGCACCGGCGAGCCCTCGTGGAACGCGGCCCGTCGGGCCGCTTCGGCCGGGTCGGACTGCCGCTGGTCTCCCTCTTCATGGTGCTCGCACCGCTGCTGGCCCCGCTGATCGATGTCTTCCTGCTCTACGGACTCGTCTTCGGGCCCACGCTGAAGACGGTCGCCGCGTGGCTCGGCGTCCTCGCCGTCCAGGTCGTCTGCGCCGCCTACGCGTTCCGGCTGGACGGCGAGAGGATGATCCATCTGATCTCGCTGCCGCTCCAGCAACTGCTCTACCGCCAGCTGATGTACGTCGTGCTGCTCCAGTCCTGGATCACGGCCCTGACCGGCGGCCGGCTGCGCTGGCAGAAGCTGCGGCGCACCGGAACGGTCGAGGCGCCCGGCGCCGTACCCGCTCCGCGGCGCAGCGACGAGAACCGGAGGCCGGTCGGATGACTCCCTCCGTCACCGGGACGACGCCCGCGCACGCCGCTGTTCCGGCCGAGGCACCGCCCTCCGGCCGGGACCGCTACTTCGACCTGCTGCGCGCGCTCGCCCTCTTCCGCGTCGTGCTCTACCACCTGGTGGGCTGGGCCTGGCTGCCGCTGCTGTTCCCCTCCATGGGCGTGATGTTCGCGCTCGCGGGCGCGCTGATGGCCCGCTCGCTGGAGCGTCCCGCCCTCCAGGTGATCCGCAGCCGGGTACGCCGCCTGCTGCCTCCGGTGTGGGTGCTCGGCGCGGTCTGCGGCACCCTCATGGTGGTCGACGGCTGGCGGCCCGGGCCGTCCGCGGTGTTCTGGATCCTGCCCCTGAGCGACCCGCCGTTCCTGGCCGCCGAATGGGCCGCGGACATGGCCGAGCCGCTCTGGTACCTGCGTGCCTATCTGTGGTTCGTCCTGCTGTCGCCCCTGCTCCTGCGGTTGCTGCGGCGACTTCCCTGGCCAGCGCTCCTCGCACCCGTGGCCCTCTCGCTCCTGCTGAGCGTCGGAGAGCTCCCGCTGCCCGCACGGATCGACTCGGCGGCCACCGACTTCAGCACCTTCGGCGCCTGCTGGATGCTCGGCATGGCGCACCAGGAGGGCCTGCTCGCCCGGCTGCCGCGCTATGTCATCCCCTCCCTCGCCCCGGTGCTCCTCATGCCGGCCGGCCTGTGGTGGGCCACCCGTCACGGCTTCGGCGAGCCGGGGGTGGAGCTGGACGGCATCCCGACCGCACAGGCCCTCTGGTCGCTCGGCGCGGTCCTGCTGCTGTTCCACTTCAGCCCGTCGTGGCAGGAGTGGCCGCGGCGGCTGCGCCGCCTCGACCGGGCGGTCACCCTGCTCAACTCCCGTGCCGTGACCGTCTACCTCTGGCACAACGTGTGCATCCTCGCCGCGGCGACGCTGTGGGACCGCATGTGGTCGCTCGACGCGCTGAGCGAGGGAGCGCCGTGGCTGCTGGAGAGCTGGGTGCCCGTCCTGCTGCTCGCCTGGGCACTGATCGCGCTGTGCATCCTGCTGTTCGGCCCCGCCGAGGACATCGCGGCCAAACGGAGGCCCCGGCTGTGGCCTAACGGCACCCCGCAGCGCAGGCGCGGCTCACACACGCGCTGACCGCCGGGTGAGAGCAAGGTTGCGCACCGGTCACCTGCTGCCATCGGGGCCGAAACGCGCCGTCCCTAGCGTCGCCTCCACGACCCGACACCCGTGGAGGCGCGTCATGGCAGGCCGGTGGATCGAACAGTGGGACCCGGAGGACGAGACCTTCTGGCGTACGACGGGGGAGAGGACCGCCCGGCGCAATCTCGTCTTCTCCGTACTCAGCGAGCACATCGGGTTCTCCATCTGGACCCTGTGGTCGGTGATGGTGCTGTTCATGGGACCCGAGTACGGCGTCGACCCGGCGGGGAAGTTCTTCCTGATCGGCACGGCCACCCTGGTGGGTGCCGTGATCCGGGTGCCGTACACCTTCGCGGTCGCCCGGTTCGGCGGCCGGAACTGGACGGTCTTCAGCGCCCTGATGCTGCTGCTGCCGACCGGTGCCGCGTACGCGGTGATGGAGCCGGGGACCTCCTACGGCACCTTCCTCCTCGTCGCCGCGCTCACCGGCGTCGGCGGCGGCAACTTCGCCTCCTCGATGACGAACATCAACTCCTTCTTCCCGCTGCGGAAGAAGGGCTGGGCCCTCGGCGTCAACGCCGGCGGCGGAAACATCGGGGTGCCGGTGGTGCAGCTCGTCGGGCTGCTGGTCATCGGGACCGCGGGCGCCGCCCATCCGCGCATCGTGCTCGGCGCCTACATCCCGCTGATCGTCGTCGCCGCCGTCTGCGCGGCCCTGTGGATGGACAACCTCGCGCCCGTGAAGAACGACACGGGCGCGGCCAGGGAAGCCGTCCGGGACGGTCACACCTGGATCATGGCGTTCCTCTACGTCGGCACCTTCGGCTCGTTCATCGGCTACAGCTTCGCCTTCGGCCTCGTCCTCCAGACGCAGTTCGGGCGCACTCCGCTCCAGGCCGCCTCCCTCACCTTCATCGGACCGCTGCTCGGCTCGCTCATCCGGCCGGTCGGCGGGGCGCTCGCGGACCGCTTCGGCGGGGCGCGGATCACGCTCGGCAACTTCCTCGCGATGGCCGCGGCCACGGGCGTGGTCGTCACCGCGTCCGTGCAGGAGTCCCTGCCGGTCTTCCTCGTCGGCTTCATCGCCCTGTTCGTGCTCACCGGGCTGGGCAACGGCTCGACGTACAAGATGATCCCCGGCATCTTCCAGGCGAAGGCGCTGGCGAAGGGCATGACGGGCGAGGCGGCCGCCGCCTACGGCCGGCGGCTCTCGGGGGCGTCGATGGGGCTCATCGGTGCCGTGGGCGCGCTCGGCGGCCTCGGTATCAACCTCGCCTTCCGCCAGTCGTTCCAGAGCGCCGGCACGGGCACCGCGGCCTTCGTCTCCTTCCTGCTCTTCTACGCGGTGTGCTCGGTCGTGACCTGGGCGGTATACCTTCGCCGGCCCGCGTCCGCGCCGGTGGCCACCGAGGCGCCCGAGGCGGAGCCGCAGCTCGGATACGCGCGGGTCTGAGCCGGACACGTCCGTAACGGCGGGGAAATACCGGCGAACCGAGCCTGTCACGCACCCTTGACAGGCTCGGTCGCCTCATCCGCGCAGGATGGGCGGCAGAGTGGGGACACCGGATGCACGACCAGCAGGATCAGAACGAGCAGCAGCAACAGAACGAGCAGGAGCAGCACGGCCGGCCGCAGACACCGGGCGGGCCGCAGGCACAGCACGACGGGCAGGAACAGCGCGACCGGCAGACGCGCCGCGACCGGCAGGCACCGGGCGACCGGTCGCAGCAGTCCCAGGACCCGCGGCGCTCCGTCCACGGGCCCCTCGCCGGCTTCACCGTCGGCGTCACGGCCGCCCGCCGTGCCGATGAACTCGGCGCGCTGCTGCACCGCCGTGGCGCCACCGTCCTGCACGCTCCCGCGCTGCGGATCGTCCCTCTCGCCGACGACGCGGAACTCTTGGCAGCCACCAAGGAGTTGATCGACCACGCCCCCGATGTCGCCGTCGCCACCACCGCGATCGGCTTCCGCGGCTGGGTGGAGGCCGCCGACGGCTGGGGGTACGGCGAGGAGTTGCTGGCCTGTCTGCGGGGTGTCGAACTGCTGGCCCGCGGCCCGAAGGTGAAGGGCGCCATCCGCGCCGCGGGTCTCACCGAGGAGTGGTCACCGGCCTCGGAGTCCATGGCCGAGGTGCTCGACCGGCTCCTCGCCGAAGGAGTCTCCGGCCGCCGGATCGCGCTCCAGCTGCACGGCGAACCGCTGCCCGGGTTCGTCGAGTCGCTGCGGGCCGCGGGCGCCGATGTCGTCCTCGTCCCCGTCTACCGCTGGATGCCCCCGGAGGACCTGGCCCCCGTGGACCGGCTGCTGGACGCGATCGTCGCGCGCTCCCTGGACGCCGTCACCTTCACCAGCGCGCCGGCCGCCGCGTCGCTGCTCTCCCGTGCCGAGACGCGCGGACAGCTCGAACCGCTGCTGCACGCACTGGAACACGATGTGCTGGCCGCCTGCGTGGGCCCCGTCACCGCGCTGCCGCTCCAGGCCCGCGGCATCCCGACCATCCAGCCCGAGCGCTTCCGGCTCGGTCCGCTGGTGCAGGTGCTGGGCGCCGAACTGCCGTCGCGGGCCCGTGCGTTCCCGGTCGCCGGACGCCGTCTGGAGATCCGTGGCCACGCCGTCCTCGTCGACGACGAGCTGCGGCCCGTGCCGCCCGCCGGAATGGCCATGCTGCGGGCCCTTTCCCGGCGCCCCGGCTGGGTCGTCTCCCGCGCCGATCTGCTCGGCACCCTGCCCGGCGCCGGCCGGGACGAGCACGCCGTCGAGACCGCCATGGCCCGGCTGCGGACCGCACTCGGCGTGCCCAAGCTGATCCAGACCGTCGTCAAGCGGGGCTACCGGCTCGCGCTGGACCCGGCCGCGGACACCAAGTACGGCGACGTCTGACGCATCAGGGTGCTCGCCCAGCACAGGCACCCCAGGGCGGCGGTGTTCAGCACCCCGCGCACGATGTTCCAGGCGACCCACGGGTCCTCGTACGCGTCCCGCACGGCCGCGGGGTCGGCGATCCGTGCCGGATCCCCGGCCGCGACCAGCTCCTCGTTGAGCGGCACACTCATCAGCACGGTCGACAGGAACGCCGCCGAGTACAGCACCAGCGCCGCGAGTACCCAGGGGCGCAGCGGGGACCGCCACTGCTGCCGGGCGGCGATCGCGGTGAGGACGAGCGCACCCAGGAACACCAGGAAGAAGAGGGGGTTCTGGATCACGTCGTCGACGTTCTGCATCACCTCGATGTACGTCCGGTCGTCACTGCGGGCGAGCGCCGGCATCACCGATATCGCGTAGGCGAACCAGATCCCCGCCACCAGACCGGTGGTCGCCGTCGCCGCCGCGAGGACCGCTCGGCCGCCGCGGCCTCCTGACCTGTTCTCCGTCGTGTTCTGTGTCATGTGACCAGTTCAGCGCGGGCGGCCCGGACTCTCCATGGGCGAGCGTCGCAGGAGCATGTCCGGGCGTCTACGGTACGCAGGATGAGCGATGACCTTCCGCGTCTACTGCCCGACGGGCCGGACGCCGCCCAGCGCCTCGCGGGACCCGTGGCCCGCGCCCTGGCCCGCAACCGGGCCCATATGCGCCCCTGCGAGCCGATCCGTCCCGAGCTGTTCTACACGGCCGAGGGGCAGGCCGCCCGGCTGGCACCCGATCCCACCACCCGGCGATGGCACTTCCACGAGGGCACCCGGATCGTCGGCGGGCTCACGCTCTCCGGCATCGCCCTCGGGCCGTTCCGCAGCGCGCAGCTCGGCTACTGGATCGACGCCGAGTTCACCGGCCGCGGACTCGCCACCCGCGCGGTCGAGGAGGTGTGCCGGGCCGCCCGCGAGGACCTGGGCCTGCACCGGGTGGAGGCGGACACCCTGCTCGACAACGCCGCCTCGCAGCGGGTGCTGGCCAAATGCGGATTCGAGCGGATCGGCATGGCCCCGAACTACCTGCACATCAACGGCGCATGGCGCGACCACCTGCTCTTCCAGCGGATCCTGCACGACGACCCGCCGCCACTCTGACGGAGGCGTGCGGGCGACACGCACGAGGGATTCATCTCCCGGCATGCAACCCGATCGGCGGGCCGGCGCGTACAAGTGGTGCCGACGTCGCGTCAGTGGCTCGGCCGGCAACGGACGTTGCTGTACGCAATCGGACATGGGAGAAGAACCTGATGGTCGCAGGCATGGTGGGCAGAGGTACGGCGCTGGGCGCGGCCCTGCTGTCCCTCCTCGCAGTCCCCGCACCGACCGCCTTCGCATCACCGGCGGCCCCTGCCGCGGTCGGCGTGGCACCGGCGGCACCGGCAGGCGCGGCGGCTCCCGCCACGACGATGCCGGCGCCCGACCTGACCGCCCTGCGCGAGGCCCTGCGCTCGGCCCTGGCGAAGGGCGCCCCGGGCGCGATGGCCCGGATCGACGACAACGGCGCGGTCCGCCGTCTGACCGAGGGCGTCGCGGACAGGGCCACCGGCCGGGCGATGAACACCGACGACCGCTTCCGCATCGGGAGCGTCACCAAGACGTTCACCTCGGTGGTCGTGCTCCAGCTGGTCGACGAGGGCCGCCTGGATCTGGACACGTCGGTGAACACGTATCTGCCCGGACTGCTGCCGGACGACCGGATCACCGTGCGCCATCTGCTCAGCCACCGCAGCGGGCTGTACGACTACACCGACGAGATGTTCGCCAAGACCGTCCCGGGCTTCGAGGCCGTGCGCAACAAGGTGTTCAGCCACCGGGAGCTGGTGAGGCTGTCGCTGCGGAAGCCGCTCACCGTCGACCCCGGCACGACCCACGCGTACTCCAACACCAACTTCGTCGTCGCCGGGATGCTCGTCGAGAAGGCCACCGGTCACACCCTGCAGGCCGAGTACCGAGACCGGATCATCAAGCCGCTGAAGCTGACGGACACCTTCTACGTCCACCCCGGCACCGCGATCCCCGGCCGTCACGTCAAGGGCTACCTCCGGCCCGACGAGGCGGGCGCACCGCTCGTGGACTCGACCCGGCAGACCGCCTCCTGGGCGCAGAGTGCCGGTGCCATGATCTCCAGCACCCACGACCTGAACACCTTCGTCTCCGCCCTGCTGCGCGGGAAGCTGATGTCGCCGGCCCGGCTGGCACAGATGCAGGAGTGGGTGCCGGTCAACAGCACCCAGGGCTACGGGCTCGGGCTGCGCCGCCGTGATCTGTCCTGCGGTGTCTCCGTCTACGGGCACACGGGCACCGTCCAGGGCTACTACACGTACTCCTTCACCTCGAAGGACGGAAAGCGGACCATCACCTCCGCCGCGAACACCTCCAACACCAGCGATGTGTTGAATGTCATGCCGCTGACGCTGGAGGCCGCCTTCTGCGGCAAGAAGCCCGCCGCGGCGCGCAGCGCGACCCCGGTCGAGCGCCATGAGGACGTCGCGCCCTCGCTCGTCCGCGACTGAGGTCCCGGGTGCGGCCGGACGGACCAGAACGAGGGGTTCCGGCCGCACGTCCGGACGGGCACTCTGGTGGGGACACCCGGCGGTGACCCCGAGGCGGTGACAGGCGCATGACCGCAGGCGCGACCGGTACGGCGTCGTACGACTGGCGGTTCGACTCAGGGCGCCTCTGCCTGGACCTGATGGCGACCGCGGAGGCCGAGCCGGGCGAGGGCGAACCGCTGGCCGGAGCGGGCCGGCTCGGCCGCTGGCTGACCGGCGCCGGACTGGTGCCGGCCGGCACGGGCGGGGGTGACGCGGACGCCCACTGGGTGGACCGTTTCGTCGAACTGCGCGGCGCGCTCAGTCAGTTGGTACGCGCCGAGATCGACGGCCGGTACGCGGAATCCGCGCTGGAGCGGGTGAACATCCTGGCCGCGGCCGGCGCACCGCCCGCCCTCCGGGCCGTCCGGGACGCCGACGGCACGCTCGTACGGACCCTGGGCTCGGCACCCGACTGCGCCTCCCTGCTCGCCGCGATCGCCCGCGACGCCGTGGAGTTGCTGACCGATCCGGCGGCCAGGGCGGGGCTGCGGCAGTGCCAGGGCGAGAGCTGTCGCCGGGTCTATCTGGACACCTCCCGCGGCCGGCGCCGGCGATGGTGTTCCAGCGAGGTCTGCGGCAACCGCGAACGGGTCGCCCGGCATCGGCGCCGGGCCTCCGTGGCCCGGGCCTGACGCCGTATAACGTCCCGAACCGGACAGCTGAAAAGATCTTGAAAGTTTTTCCGCCACCCGTTGAGTGATCCTCCTGTGTACCCCGTAGTGAAGGGGGACAAGCAGCCAGCCGAAAAACAGGGTCTCGACCGGGAGGTTCAGGTGCGCAAGGATGCCGCCGTGGCCGATGACCGTCCGCAGAGGGCACGCCATCGAAGCGATAAGCCACGCACCGACTCCTCAGCACCTGATGAGGAACTCATGCGCGCGCTCTATCGCGAACATGCGGGTCCTCTGCTCGCCTATGTACTGCGCCTTGTTGCCGGCGATCGCCAGCGTGCCGAGGACGTGGTGCAGGAGACGCTCATCCGTGCCTGGAAGAACGCCGGTCAGCTCAACCGAGCAACCGGCTCTGTCCGACCCTGGCTGGTGACGGTCGCACGCCGCATCGTCATCGACGGTCACCGCAGCCGGCAGGCCCGGCCGCAGGAGGTCGATCCGTCGCCGCTGGAGGTCATGCCTGCGGAGGACGAGATCGACAAGGCGTTGTGGCTGATGACGCTCTCTGATGCACTCGATGATTTGACGCCCGCCCACAGGGAAGTCCTTGTCGAGACGTATTTCAAGGGGCGCACGGTCAATGAGGCTGCCGAGACTCTCGGCATACCCAGTGGGACGGTGCGGTCCCGGGTGTTCTACGCACTCCGTTCCATGAAGCTCGCACTGGAGGAGAGGGGGGTCAGGGCATGACCATGCACGAGCAGGAATCCGTCCACGATGCCGTTGGCGCGTATGTGCTCGGCGTGCTCGACGACGCTGACGCCGCCGCCTTCGAGATGCATCTGGCCGGCTGCCAGATCTGCGCCGCCCACCTCGAGGACTTCTCCGGTATGGAGCCCATGCTGGCGATGCTGGCCGAGGCCCCCGCCCCGGGACCGAGCAGCAATGTGGTGAATCTGCCGGGCATGCGGAGCATGCAGCCGCCGGGCTGGATGGACGCCCCGCCGTCGCGGCCCGTTCCCGTCGTACCCGCTCCCCCCAGCCCCAAGGTGCTGAACGGCCTGCTGGACGAGGTCGCCGCCAAGCGGGCGGCCAAGCGCCGGCGCGGGATGTACCTGGTCGCGGCCGCCGCGGCCCTGATCATCGGTGGCCCCGCCGCGGCCGTCGTGGTGACGGCGGACGACACGGGCAGCACCCAGGCCCAGCCGCACTCGACGTCCCCCGCCGAGGACGCCTTCGCCCACATCCAGGACAAGGTCGACCACACGGACGCGACGACCAAGGTCAGCGCCGCGGTCGGCATGGAGAAGAAGGCCTGGGGCACCCACACCGTTCTGGAACTGAAGAACGTCAAAGGGCCGCTCAAGTGCAATCTGATCGCCGTCTCCAAGACCGGCGAGGAGGAGATCGTGACCTCCTGGGCCGTTCCGGAGTGGGGCTACGGCATTCCCGACAGCACGAACCCGGCCGGCAAGAAGCCGCTGTACGTGCACGGCGGAGCGGCGATGGACAGTAACGACATCGACCACTTCGAGGTCCGTACGTTCGAGGGCAAAAAGCTGGTGGAAGTCGAGGCCTGACAGAAACGCCCCCTTCGCATAGGGTTGACGGCTGCCCAGTGCACGTCAGAAGGGGGCCCTCGGTGGCCGCGCAGGAAGCCGCTGTCGACTCTGTCCGGGACCGGGAAATCGGTGTCGAACAGGAACATCTGGACCAGGTGTACCGCCGCCTCGAGGAGAAGATCCACGAGGCGGAATTCCTGATGCACGACGCCGCCAAACGCGGCCAGGTCGGCACACCGGGTGCTCTCGCCGAACGGGATGCCCAGGTCTTCCGGGCCGGCATCCACCTCAATCGGCTCAACAACGAGTTCGAGGATTTCCTCTTCGGACGGATCGACCTGCTGCTCGGCAAGGACGGGCAGAAGGGACCCGACGGGGCGTACACCTCGGTGGAACCCGCGGACGACGCGGTGGGCGCCGACAACACCGCCGACATCGCGGAGACCCTGCACATCGGGCGTATCGGTGTCCTCGACTCCGACTACGCGCCCCTGGTCATCGACTGGCGCGCGCCGGCCGCCGCGCCCTTCTACCGCTCGACCCCGGTCGACCCCGGCCGCGTGGTGCGCCGCCGGGTGATCCGCTCCAAGGGCCGCAAGGTCCTCGGGGTCGAGGACGACCTCATGAGACCCGAGCTCACCGCGACACTCGACGGCGACCGGCTCCCGGTGATCGGCGACGGCGCGCTGATGGCGGCGCTCGGCCAGGCCCGCAGTCACACCATGCGGGACATCGTCGCCTCCATCCAGGCCGAACAGGACCTGGTGATCCGCGCGCCCGCCGCGTCCGTCACCTACGTGGAGGGCGGCCCCGGCACCGGCAAGACCGCCGTGGCGCTGCACCGGGCCGCCTATCTCCTCTACCAGGACCGCCGGCGCTACGCGGGCGGCATCCTGATCGTCTCGCCGACCCCGCTGCTCGTCTCCTACACCGAGGGCGTGCTGCCCTCGCTGGGCGAGGAGGGACAGGTCGCCATCCGCGCGGTGGGCCATCTGGTCGACGGCGCCGAGGCCACGGCGTACGACGAACCGGCCGTGGCGCGCGTCAAGGGCTCGTCCCGGATGCTGAAGGTCCTCCGCCATGCCGCCCGAGGCGCCCTGGAACTCTCCGGACCCACGGCCCCGCGGAACGGCAACGGCAGTGGCCGCGCGAACCGCAACGGGCAGCTGGCCTTCGGCGAGGAGCAGGAAGCGCCGACGGGCCCGCCCACGCGCCTGCGGGTGGTCGCCTTCAACCGCCGGCTCGAACTCGAGGCCGAGGAGCTCGGTCGCATCCGCCACAACGTCCTCGGCGGCACCACCCCGGTCAACCTGCTGCGCCCGCGCGCCCGCAGGCTGCTGCTCGACGCCCTGTGGGCGAAGTCCGGGGCCGGCTCCCGGCACACGGATCCCGAGCTCGCCGCGGAGCTGCGGTCCTCCTTCGACGAGGACATCACCGGCGAGGACAGCTTCATCGCCTTCCTGGACGCGTGGTGGCCCGAGCTGACCCCGCGCCGGGTGCTCGTCGCCATGGCGGACGAGCGAAGGCTGGGCCGCTGGGCCCGCCGCGTGCTCAATCCGGGCGAGGTGCGCCGGCTGGCGCGCTCGCTGCGCAGGCTCGGGCCCGAGGGCCAGGGCCCGCTGTCCGTGCACGACGTGGCGCTGCTGGACGAGCTGCAGACCCTGCTCGGCTCCCCGGCACGCCCGCGCCGCAGGCGCGAACTCGACCCGCTGGACCAGCTCACCGGTCTGGAGGAGCTGATGCCGCAGCGCGAGGAGACCCAGCGCGAGCGCGCCGAGCGGCTCGCGGCGGAGCGCGAGGAGTACGCCCACGTCATCGTCGACGAGGCGCAGGACCTCACCCCCATGCAGTGGCGGATGGTCGGCCGGCGCGGCCGGCACGCGACCTGGACGATCGTCGGCGACCCGGCCCAGTCGTCCTGGTCGGACCCGAACGAGGCCGCCGAGGCGCGCGACGAGGCGCTGGGCAGCCGCCCGCGCCGGCGTTTCCAGCTCACGGTCAACTACCGCAACCCCGCGGAGATCGCGGAACTCGCCGCCAAGGTGCTGGCGCTCGCCATGCCCGGTATGGAGTCCCCGTCCGCGGTGCGCTCCACGGGCGTCGAGCCGCGCTTCGCGGTCGTCCGGGGCGACGACCTGGCCGGCGCCGTCCGGGAGGAGGCGCAGCGCCTGCTGGACCGCGTCGACGGCACGGTCGGGGTGGTGGCGGCCATGAACCGCCGTGCCGAGGTGGCGCGTTGGCTGGAAGGGCTCGGCGAGCGGGTCGTGGCGCTCGGCTCCCTGGAGGCGAAGGGACTGGAGTACGACGCGACGGTGGTGGTCTCCCCGGCGGAGATCGCGGACGAGTCCCCGGCGGGTCTGCGGGTGCTGTACGTCGCGCTGACCCGTGCGACGCAGCAGCTCACCGTCGTGTCGGGGCGCCGCGACGACCCGGACGCGGACGGGGTCCCCGACCTGCTGCGGGATTGATCCGCGGTCAACTCGTCGTAGAGGAATCACCTTCGGGGAGTCTTTGTTAGCCTTGTCGTGACACCGGCCCGATCCAAGCCCCCGGGCCCAACCTTCGTCGCTCAGAGCGACCACTTGCCGCGAGGCGAGCATGGCGGGTCGGTGTCACTTACGCCACATCGGAAGAGGCCCACGCCCCCTCGGGGACGTGGGCCTCTTCTGTTTCCCCTGAACTTCTCGTATGGTGGAAAAAGCTTTCCGAAAACTAAAAGACCAGTATTACCTGCTACCCGCAGGTAGGTGCGACCATCGGAAGGCGTCGCCGGGCAGTAGCCACGGCCGCATGGCAATGAAGCTAGGGAAAGCAGAGGAACCCGGTCATGGCAACGGCGCCCAGCGTCTCGTACTCGATGACGGTCCGGCTGGAGGTGCCCGCGAGCGGAACCGCGGTCTCCCAGCTGACCACGGCCGTGGAGTCCTCCGGCGGCTCCGTGACCGGCCTGGACGTGACCGCCTCCGGCCACGAGAAGCTGCGGATCGACGTGACGATCGCGGCCAGCTCCACCACGCACGCCGACGAGATCGTCGAGGAACTGCGCGAGATCATCGGTGTCGTCGTCGGCAAGGTGTCCGACCGTACGTTCCTGATGCACCTCGGCGGCAAGATCGAGATGCAGTCCAAGCACCCCATCCGCAACCGTGACGATCTCTCGATGATCTACACGCCGGGTGTGGCGCGGGTCTGCATGGCGATCGCCGAGAACCCCGAGGACGCCCGCCGCCTCACCATCAAGCGCAACTCCGTCGCCGTGGTCACCGACGGCTCCGCCGTCCTCGGCCTCGGCAACATCGGGCCGATGGCCGCGCTGCCCGTGATGGAGGGCAAGGCGGCCCTGTTCAAGCGGTTCGCCGGCATCGACGCCTGGCCGCTGTGCCTGGACACCCAGGACACCGACGAGATCGTCGCGATCGTCAAGGCGATCGCCCCGGGCTTCGCCGGCATCAACCTGGAGGACATCTCCGCGCCCCGCTGCTTCGAGATCGAGGCGCGGCTGCGGGAGGCCCTGGACATCCCCGTCTTCCACGACGACCAGCACGGCACCGCCATCGTCGTGCTGGCCGCGCTGACCAACGCGCTGCGCGTGGTCGGCAAGGAGGTCGGTGACGTACGGGTCGTCATGTCCGGTGCGGGCGCCGCGGGTACGGCCATCCTGAAACTGCTGATCGCGGCGGGTGTGAAGCACGCCGTCGTCGCCGACATCCACGGTGTGGTGCACGCGGAGCGCGAGGACCTCGTGGGCGCGGCCCCCGGCTCCGCGCTGCGCTGGATCGCCGACAACACCAACCCCGAGGGTGTCCGCGGCACGCTCAAGGAGGCCACCGTCGGCGCGGACGTCTTCATCGGCGTGTCGGCCCCCAACGTGCTCGGCGGCGAGGACGTCGCGGCCATGGCGGACGGCGCCATCGTCTTCGCGCTCGCGAACCCCGACCCCGAGGTCGACCCGGCAATCGCCCGTCAGACGGCGGCGGTTGTCGCCACCGGCCGCTCCGACTTCCCGAACCAGATCAACAACGTGCTGGTGTTCCCGGGCGTCTTCCGCGGTCTGCTGGACGCTCAGTCCCGCACGGTCAACACCGAGATGATGCTCGCGGCCGCGACCGCGCTCGCGGACGTCGTCACCGAGGACGAGCTGAACCCGAACTACATCATCCCCTCCGTCTTCAACGACAAGGTCGCGGGGGCGGTCGCCGGTGCGGTGCGCAGCGCGGCGAAGGCTGTGGGGGTCACCTCCGGCGCGTCGTGAGTCGCGGGGCCCCGGCCGCCGCTCTAGGGTGGCGGACCATAGCCCGGCGGCTCCAGGGAGTCTCCAGCGAGTGGACGGAACGTCACCACGACGAGGCAGTGGCGCTTTTCGTGTGACTCTGGAGGGTGCCGGATTGGCTTTCCCGCCGTTGGTGGGGGCAGGATGCGTAATCGGGCGCGAGGGTCTGGAACTGCAGACCCGGGTCCGGGGACTGTCCGAGGGCCCTGGCAGCATCGGCTTCGATCTCACGCCTGACAGGCAAGAAGAACACGGGAGTAAGAACATGAACCGCAGTGAGCTGGTGGCCGCGCTGGCCGACCGCGCCGAGGTGACCCGCAAGGACGCCGACGCCGTGCTGGCCGCTCTCGCCGAGACCGTCGGCGAGGTTGTCGCCAAGGGTGACGAGAAGGTCACCATCCCCGGCTTCCTGACCTTCGAGCGCACCCACCGTGCCGCTCGCACCGCTCGTAACCCGCAGACCGGCGACCCGATCCAGATCCCGGCCGGCTACAGCGTGAAGGTCTCCGCGGGCTCGAAGCTCAAGGAAGCCGCAAAGGGCAAGTAACCCCTGGGTCGTGGGGGGGGGGCCGTGGGCCGGTGGGGGGGCCCGCCCGGGGGCAGCAAGGGGGGGGGGCCGGCCCCGGGGGGGGGGGGCGCCCCCCACGCGGGTGGGGGGCGGGACGGCGCCCCCGGGCGGGCCCGGGGCGGCGGGGGTTTGATAAGGGCTGCGG
>NZ_JBHXSL010000035.1:0-81604 GCF_042714725.1 Streptomyces sp. NPDC058685 | reverse complement strand
GCCCGGCACAGTGTGTGCCGGGCCCTCCCGCATGCGTGGGTGCGCTATGAGGCGTCGTGGGCGCCCGGGCCGCGGATGCCGAGAGCTTCCGTGGTCGCGGGGTTCACCAGCAGCACCAGACCGGACACGGCGACGACCGCGGTCACGATGCCGAGCGGGATCAGCGCGCCGGAGGAACGCAGCAGCGTCCAGGCCGGGATCAGGGCCATGAGGTGGGTGATCAGCGCGGGGCCCCGGCTCCAGCTGCGCTGCCGCAGCAGTCCGCGGGCGGCGGTCAGCGGGATCGCGCCGAGTGCGATGAGTGTCACTCCGCCCATCTCCGCCTGAGTGGGGCTGTCCGGCCGGCCGAGCAGGCCCATGACGAGCAGATAGACGCCGCCCGCGACAAGAGCCAGCCCTTCGAGGCCGGACACCGCGGCAGCGGCGGTCAGGCGGACGGGACGGGGGGTCTGGTCGGTGCTCACCCCAGCAGGGTAGCCCGCCCCCAGGTCCCGGACTGGGCCAGGTACCGCACGGTAGGTACTCTGCATCGCATGCGCGCACTCCTCGTGGTCAATCCGGCAGCAACCACCACCAGTGCCCGCACTCGGGACGTACTGATCCACGCGCTCGCCAGCGAGATGAAGATAGAAGCGGTCACGACCGAGTACCGCGGCCACGCCCGCGACCTCGGGCGCCGGGCGGCCGATTCGGACGACATCGACCTGGTCGTCGCTCTCGGTGGCGACGGCACGGTGAACGAGGTCGTCAACGGTCTGCTGCACCGCGGCCCCGACCCGGACCGTCTCCCCCGTCTCGCCGTCGTCCCCGGCGGATCCACCAATGTCTTCGCCCGTGCGCTCGGCCTGCCGAACGACGCCGTGGAGGCCACCGGCGCGATTCTGGATGCGCTGAGTGACCAGAGCGAGCGCACCGTAGGACTGGGGCTCGCCTCCGGCACGCGGGGGACCGAGGACGAGGCGACACCCGAGCGGTGGTTCACCTTCTGCGCGGGGCTCGGTTTCGACGCCGGAGTGGTCGGCCGGGTCGAACAGCAGAGGGAGCGCGGCAAGCGGTCGACGCACGCCCTCTATCTGCGCCAGGTGGCACGCCAGTTCTTCGACGACCCCCATCGCCGCCACGGGTTGATCACCCTGGAGCGCCCCGGCGCGGACCCCGTCAGCGACCTCGTGCTCTCCATAATCTGCAACACCGCTCCCTGGACCTACCTGGGCAATCGTCCGGTGTACGCGTCCCCGGAGGCCTCTTTCGACACGGCGCTGGACGTGCTCGCACTGTCCAAGATGTCCGCCCCTTCGATGGCCCGTTATGCGACCCAGCTGCTGACGTCGAGCCCGGAGCGCGGGCCGCACGGTAAGCACGCGGTCACACTGCACGACCTGACGGACTTCACCTTGAAATCCAAGGTTCCACTGCCCTTCCAGATGGACGGCGACCACCTGGGACTGCGTACCAGCGTGACGTTCACAGGCGTACGCCGTGCACTGCGTGTGATTGTGTGAGTGGAAGGCCCGAACCGCCTTTATCTCGAACGTATGGGCTGGGCTCCACCCCATAGAAGTACGGCTGTGACCTAGTCGACACCGAGGAATCAAAAAAAACTTTCCGGAAGGGGTTGTATCCGCCGCCGAGGTTTGCGAATCTCTACATGGCGATCGGGACGGCCCGCAGGATCGGCCCCACAGACCGCCAGAACCCCTCCCAAAACCTCAGGACCACGCCGGTTCGTCCGGCAGTCGGCCCTTCCGTTGCGGGGGGATTCGTGAAAGCGTTCACATTCACAAGCAACGTGCATGTAATACCAAGGAGAGGTAGCAGCCATGGACTGGCGTCACAACGCCGTTTGCCGCGAGGAAGACCCCGAGCTCTTCTTCCCCATCGGCAACACCGGTCCTGCGCTGCTGCAGATCGAGGAAGCCAAGGCCGTCTGCCGTCGCTGCCCCGTCATGGAGCAGTGCCTGCAGTGGGCGCTCGAGTCCGGCCAGGACTCCGGCGTCTGGGGTGGCCTCAGCGAGGACGAGCGCCGCGCAATGAAGCGCCGCGCCGCTCGCAACCGGGCGCGTAACGCAAGCGCCTGATCGCCACCGCTACGAGCCTGAGCCCGGCGGCACGTACAGAGCGTACGCATACCCCGCCCCCGAGCCGCAGCGCGCAGCAGTAGACCCAACAGCATTCGAGCCCCGGACCGTATCGATTACGGTCCGGGGCTCGCTGCTGTGACGGACCGCCCGGGCATTGCCGACGCGGCCCGAGCCCGACTGCCGCGCCCCGGTGGCTACTTGTGCGCCTGCACCGGTATGTCGAGCACGACCCGCGTCCCGCGGCCCGGTCCGGACACCGGCACCATGTCGAAGGTGCCGCCCAACTCGCCCTCCACCAGCGTCCGGACGATCTGAAGACCGAGGTTTCCGGTCCGCTGCGCGTCGAAGCCCTCGGGCAGTCCGCAGCCGTCGTCCTGGACGGTGATGAGCAGCCGGCTGTCCACCCGCTGGTCGCCTCGTACGGCCGACACCTCGACCGAGCCGTGTCCGCCCGCCGGGTAGGCGTGCTCCAGGGCGTTCTGCAGGATCTCCGTGAGCACCATGGCCAGAGGTGTGGCCACCTCGGCGTCCAGGATGCCGAAGCGGCCGGTGCGGCGGCACTCGACCTTGCCGGGGGAGATCTCGGCGACCATCGCGATGACGCGGTCGGCGATCTCGTCGAACTCCACCCGCTCGTCCAGGTTCTGCGAGAGCGTCTCGTGCACGATGGCGATGGAACCGACGCGCCGCACCGCCTCGTTGAGCGCCTCCCGGCCGCGGACGGAGTCCATCCGGCGCGCCTGGAGCCGCAGCAGGGCCGCGACCGTCTGAAGGTTGTTCTTCACCCGGTGGTGGATCTCCCGGATGGTGGCGTCCTTCGTGATCAACTCGCGCTCGCGGCGACGCAGTTCCGTGACGTCGCGCAGCAGGACGAGGGACCCGATGCGGGTGCCCTTCGGCTTGAGCGGAATGGCGCGCAGCTGGATGACCCCGCCGTTCCCCTCGACCTCGGTCTCCCGAGGGGCGTAGCCGCTGGCCAGTTTGACCAGGGCCTCGTCAACGGGGCCCCGGGAGGGGGCGAGTTCGGCGGTCGTCTGGCCGAGGTGGTGGCCGACGAGATCGGACGCGAGGCCCAGACGGTGGTACGCGGAGAGGCCGTTGGGGCTGGCGTACTGGACGACGCCGTCCGCGTCGAGCCGGATGAGGCCGTCGCCGACGCGCGGGGAGGCGTCCATGTCGACCTGCTGGCCGGGGAAGGGGAACGATCCTGCGGCGATCATCTGGGCGAGGTCGGACGCGGATTGGAGGTAGGTCAGCTCCAGCCGGCTCGGGGTCCGCACGGTCAGCAGATTCGTGTTGCGGGCGATGACGCCGAGAACCCGGCCCTCGCGCCGGACGGGGATGGACTCGACCCGTACCGGCACCTCCTCGCGCCACTCCGGGTCGCCCTCGCGCACGATCCTGCCCTCGTCGAGCGCGGCGTCCAGCAGTGGGCGCCGGCCGCGGGGAACGAGATGGCCGACCATGTCGTCCTGATAGGAGGTGGGGCCGGTGTTCGGCCGCATCTGGGCCACGGACACATAGCGCGTCCCGTCGCGGGTGGGCACCCACAGGACGAGGTCGGCGAAGGAGAGGTCGGAGAGCAGCTGCCACTCCGAGACCAGCAGATGCAGCCACTCGAGGTCGGATTCACTCAGGGCTGTGTGCTGGCGTACGAGGTCGTTCATGGAGGGCACAGGTGCGAGCGTACCCGCGGTACGGAGTGCGGGTTTCGAACAGACCTCGGCGCCAGGGCCGGAAAACGGCCGGTCATGGTGGAGGATGGGCCAAGAACTATGCTCTGCAGATGGATGGACATCCTAGAATGGTCTAGTCCACAATGAAGTGATAAAGCTTCCGCCCTCCCCGCACAGGAGGGTGGAGCGAGGGCACGGCGCTCTCTGCCCTGACTGCGCCGGGACCTCTCACACGGCCGCGTGGGACCGCACACCCACCGGTCGAGAAGCTCCGGGCTGCGGTGCCGGACGGGCTGAGGGTCCCGTCAGGCGCCGCGGCCCGCGGGTGTTTCCGGGGGCTGTTCTCGCGGCTGATGCACGGTCGTGGAGGCCCTCCAGGGGGCCTGCGGCATCGCCACCGGCCCTCCGGCGCACCCTCGGGGCATCCGGGTCACGGACCCCCTCAGCGCGTCTCCGTCACCTTCGCCAGCGCCCTCGGCGCGTCCGGGTCCTGGCCCCGCGCGATCGTCACCTCGTACGCCAGCCGCTGGAGCGGCAGGATCTCCAGAATCGGCTGGAGCTCCTCCGGGACACCCTCCGTGGGGAGCGTGAAGCCCGCGGACGCCGCAGAGACCTGCGGAGCCGGGCCGATCACCATCAGGTCCGCTCCGCGGCCGCGGAGCCGGTCGAGGACCGGCTGGAGCGCTTCGCCGCCCCGGCCGTCGGTCACCACCGCGATCACCGGCGAGATGTTGTCCACCATCGCCAGCGGACCGTGCAGCAGGTCCGCTCCCGAATAGGAGAGCGCGGGGATGTAGCTCGTCTCCATGAGCTTCAGCGCGGCCTCCTTCGCGGTGGGGTAGCCGTAGCCGCGCGAGGTGATGACCATGCGCTCGGCGAACCGGTAGCGGGACGCCAGCTGCCGCACCTCGTCCTCGCGGGCCAGCACCTGGGCCGCGAGGTCCGGCAGCGCCTTCGCGGCCGCCCCGTCGCCGCCGCGCAGCCCCTCCACGAACAGGTAGAGCGCCAGCAGCGAGGCCGTGTACGTCTTCGTCGCCGGGAGCGCCCTCTCGGGGCCGGCGAGGATGTCGATGTGGAACTCCGACACCGCCGCCAGCGGGGAGTCGGGGTTGTTGGTGACGGCGAGCGTGATCGCGCCGGCCTCACGGGCCGCCTTCGTGGACGCCACCAGGTCCGGCGAACCGCCGGACTGGCTGACCGTCACCACCAGCACATCGGTCAGATTCGGCCGCGCGCCGTACGCGGTCGTCGTCGACATGGAGGCCAGTCCGCACGGCAGTCCCAGCTGGATCTCCAGCAGGTACTTCGCGTACAGCGCCGCGTTGTCCGACGTGCCGCGCGCCGTCAGCAGCACGAACCGCGGGTTCTTCGCCGCGATCGCCGACGCCACGTCGCGGATGCGCGGCGCGCCCTGCTCCAGAATGCGCCGCAGCACCGCCGGTTGCTCTGCCATCTCGCCGGACATGATTCGGCCCGGACGCTCGCTCTGGCCGGCCGAATGCGTGGCGGACATGCTCGGTGCCTCCTGTGGCAATCCTTGCGCCGGGGCCCGGGGGCCCTGCCCCCGGGCCCCGGCACTGCACGGTCCGCGTCGGTCAGGCCCCGGCCGCCCTGCCGGTGATGACCTCCGCGGCGGCCCGTCCGCAGACGCGGGCGGCGCCATGGGTCGCGATGTGCAGGGCTCCCCTCGGCTGCGCGCGGTCGACGCCCATCTCGACCACGACCGTGTCCGGCCGGGCCTCGACGAGTGCGTCCAGCGCGTCCGCCATCCAGGGGTGGCGGTGAACGTCGCGTACTACAGCGACGATCCTACGGTCCGCCGCCATACCCAGCACATTTGCCACCAGTGCGGCTGTTCCGGACGTGTCGCCGTAGGTGTCGGTGGTGGTGCCCGGCAGCAGCGCGGCCAGTTCGGAGGCGACGCCCCAGGGCGTCTCGTCGCCGACGGCGATGTTGGCGACCGGGGTGAACGCGGCGACGTAGGGCGCCTCGTCGACGGGCCGGTACGGCACTTCGCCGGCGGTCACCTTCACCGCCCGCCGCGCCGCGATCAGTCCGACGTCGTTGCCGGGCGCGGTCCCGCCCGGCTGCGCCGGGGTGGGAGCCGCGCCCGGCTCCCCTCCTGCCCCCCTGGCCCGTCGTGTCCAGTCGGCGAGGGCGCGCACACGCGCGGCCGCGTCGGCCAGCCGCTCCTCGGGCAGTTCGCCGTCCCGTACCGCCGTGACCAGCGCGTCGCGCAGGCGCAGTACGGTCCCCTCGTCGGCGAGGCCGCCACCGACACAGATCGCGTCGGCACCGGCGGCGATCGCCAGCACGGAGCCGCGCTCGATGCCGTACGTCGAGGCGATGGCGTTCATCTCCATGCCATCGGTGACGATCAGCCCCTGGAAGCCCAGCTCTTCGCGCAGCAGACCGGTGAGGATCTGCGGGCTCAGTGTTGCCGGGCGGTTCGGGTCGAGCGCGGGTAGCAGGATATGCGCGCTCATCACCGCTTTGGAACCCGCCGCGATCGCCGCGCGGAAAGGCAGCAGGTCGCGGGCGTGCAGCGTGTCGAGATCCACATCGATTCGGGGCAGCGCGTGGTGCGAGTCCACATTGGTGTCGCCGTGTCCGGGGAAGTGCTTGACACAGGCGGCGACGCCGGCGGCCTGGAGGCCCTCGACGTACGCGACGGTGTGCCGGGCGGCCAGCTCGGCATCCGCGCCGAAGGACCGCACACCGATCACCGGGTTGTCGGGGTTGGCGTTGACGTCGGCGGACGGCGCCCAGTTGAGGTCGACGCCGCACTCGGCGAGCCGGCGGCCGAGCTCCCGGGCGACGTCCCGGGTGAGGCCGGTGTCGTCCACCGAGCCGAGGGCGTAGTTGCCGGGGAAGGACGACCCGGTGCGCACCTCGAGCCGGGTGACGTCCCCGCCCTCCTCGTCGATCGCGACGAGGACGTCGTCCCGCTCGGCCCGCAACCGCGCGGTGAGCGCCGTCAGTTGCTCCGAGGTGACGATGTTGCGGCCGAACAGCCCGACGGCCGAGAGCCCTTCACCGATCTGCCGGAGCAGCCACTCGGGGGCGGTGGTGCCGAGGAAGCCGGGCTGGAGGACGGCGAGTGCGTCACGGGTGAGGGTGTCCGAGGATCCACGTACGAGTGTGGTCATGGCGGGCGTTATCCCTTCACTGCACCTGAGGTGAGGCCTGCCGCCATCTTCTTCTGGACCATCATGAAAAAGGCGACGACCGGAATGGCGATGAGCGTCGAGGCAGCCATCAGGGCGCCGTAGTCCACGCCTCGCGAGGTGGTGAAGTTCATCAGCCACACGTTGAGGGTGTACTTGTCGTTGTCCTGGAGCACGACGTACGCCAGCAGGTACTCGTTCCACGCGTTGATGAGCGAGTAGATGGAGGCGGCTGCCAGGCCCGGCGCGACCAGCGGGAAGACGACCCGCCAGAAGGCACCCATCCTGGTGCATCCGTCCACCATCGCGGACTCCTCCAGCTCCTTCGGGATGTTGATCACGAAGCCGCGGATCATCCAGGTGGCGAAGGGCAGGGTGGAGACCAGGTAGATGACGATGACGCCCCAGTACTCGTTGAGCGCACCCAGGTCGTTCAGCTGGATGTAGATGGGGATCAGCATCGCCGTCGGCGGCAGCAGCTGGACCGCGAGCAGCACGATCATGAAGGTCTTGCGGCCGGCGAACTTGAAGCGGGCGATGGCGAACGCGGCGATCGTGGAGATGACCATCGCGCCGAGGACGGCGGTCAGGCAGATGATGAGGCTCGACTGGATGGCCGTGCCGAAGTTGGGCGCGTCGATGGCCCGCTTGAAGTTGTCGAAGGTGACCGAGGAGGGCCAGAGCGTCTGGTCGTAGCTGCGGATCTCGTGATTGGGCCGCAGAGCGCTGATGACGAGCCAGTACACCGGGAACGCCATGGCGACGAAGGCGACCAGGCCCACGATGTTGTAGGCGAGCCGGTGCTTCTTGCGGTCCGGGCGGTACGACGCCCTGGTGGAGGTGGTGGCGCTCATTCGACCTCTCCGATCTTGAGCAGCTGGCGCAGGTAGTACACGGCGACGCCGGACAGCAGCAGAACCGTGATCAGCGAGATGGCAGCGCCCTGGCTGAACGAGTTGGACTCGAAGGCCTTGTCGAAGGAGTAGATGCCCAGAACGGCGTACTCGGGCTCCGGCTTGTTGCCACGCATCAGGAAGATCTGGCCGAAGACGTTGAAGTCCCAGATCACCGAGAGGGTCGCCACCATCTGGAAGACCGGCTTGATGACGGGCCAGGTGACGAAGCGGAACACACCGAAGGCGCCCGCGCCGTCGAGCGCGGCCGCCTCCTCCAGTTCGCGGGGCACCTGGGTGAGCGCGGCGTAGAGGGTGATCGCCACGAAGGGGATCGCTCCCCAGACGACGACGGCCCCGATGATGACGAAGCCCTGCTTGGGGTCGAGGAACCAGTTGTGACCCTGGAAGTCGAGGCCGAGGTACTTCGACAGGATCATGTTCACCACTCCGTAGTCGGAGTCGGCGAACCACCGGAAGATCGAGGTGGCGACCAGCAGGGGCATCGACCAGGCGGCCACGAGCCCCGCGGTGAGCAGCATCCGTACCCACGGGGACATCCGCTGCATCGTCTGGGCCAGCAGCAGGCCGACGCCCATGGTGGCGATGACGCAGGCGGCCATGAAGACGACGGTCCGCAGGACCACGTCCCAGAACTCGCCGTCGCCGAGGATCTCGGTGAACTTGTCGAACCCGACCCACGGGGGCGGTTCCCCGGTCCACAGCTCACGGCGGCCGACGTCCTGGAAGGACATGATGACCGTCTTGACCAGGGGCCAGGCGAAGACCGCGGCGATCGCCACGAACGCCGGGGCTATCAGCAGATACGGCAGCAGCGCGCCGGCCTTGCGCGGCGGCCGTCCGCCCTTCCGTGGCGGGGAGCCTATGTCTTCGGGGTGCCGCTGGACGGGCACCGCCGGATCGGCTGCTTTCGTGTCGGCGGCACTCACTGTGCTCCGCCCTTCCGCTCGGACCGGATACCGGAGGGCGGGAGCGGTGGGCCGTCGGCCCGCCGCTCCCGCTGGGCGATCAAGTGATCAGGACTTCTCGTTGATCAGCTTGTCGATCTCCGCGTCGGCCGCCTTGGTGGCGTCCGCGACCGACTTGCCCTTGATGATGTCGAGCAGCATCAGCTCGAGGATTTCCTTCTTCTCGATCGCGGACCAGCCCGGCGCGATCGGGGTGAACCACGCGTCCGGCACGGCGTTGGCGATCGGCGCGGTCTCCGGCTTCGCCTTCAGCGGCTCGAGCTGCTTGGTGTTGTTCGGAAGGATGTTCTTCGAGGCGAGCACGGCCTCGGACTTCTCGCTGGTGAACAGCGAGATCCACTCCTCGCCCAGGTCCTGGTTCTTGGACTTGGAGATGGTGGCGAGGTCGGAGCCGCCGATGAAGGACGGAAGCGCCTTGCCGTCGGGACCCGGCATACCGGCGGTGCCGATCTTGTCCTTCAGCTTGGGGTTGCCGTTGGCGGCGCTGTCGACGACGCTGCCGGCCTCCCAGCCGTTGCCGTAGAGAAGAGCGGTCTTCTCGTTGGCCATGACGTTGGCGTGGTCCTGCTCGTCCTTGGTCTTGTCGCCGTGGTTGTACTTCTTGACCAGGTCGACGAAGTGCTGGATGCCCTTCTGCGCCTCCGGGGTGGAGAGCGAGGCCTTCCACTCCTTCGAACCGTCGTCGTACTTGGCGATCTCGCCACCGTACGCGGCGACGTAGGACATGGCGGCGTACCAGTAGCGGCCCGGCAGGTAGAGCGGCGAGAAGGCCTTGTCCTTGCCGTACTTCGCCTGGACCTTGTCGAGGGCGGCGGTGAGCTCGGCCTCGGTGGTGGGCAGCGCGTCGGAGCCGGCGCCCGCCTTGAACATGTCCTTGTTGAAGATGGCGACACGCGCACCGGCGTAGTAGGGCACGCAGTAGAGCTTGCCCTCGTAGGTACAGGTGTCCTTCAGACCCTTGATCCAGGTGTCCGAGTTCTCGTACTTCTTCGGGTCGATCTCGCCGACAGCCCCGTTGAGGATGTACGTCATGGTCTCGGTGTTGCCCAGTTCGACCACGTCGGGGAACTTGTCTCCGGCGAGGGCGGCGTCCAGCTTCTTGGTCTTGTCGCCCCACTGCTGGTACTGGACGTTGACCTTCACGCCCGGGTACTTCGCGGCGAACTGGGTGTTGACGTCCTTGACCAGCTCGGGCCAGGTGGACTGAGCGTCCGTCATCAGCCAGACGGTCAGCGTGCCTTTGCGGTCCTTCGGGTCCTTCGCGGACTCGCTGTCGCCGGAGCCACATGCCGCGACCGAAGCCGCCATGGCCGCCACACCCACTGCAGCTATGAGCTTGCGCTTCACGCCACCCTCCTCAAGGGATGCAAGATTTTCCCCCCCACCGCCCGGGAGTCGCACAACACGCAGAGAGACAGTGCTCAGGTCTGCCCGTGGGGCTGGGACCTGGTCTTTAATGGTTTAGACCAGTACCCGGAGCTTGGCCTAGACCTTTAGGGGTGTCAAGGGTGTATAAGAAGGGCAGTCGGGTCCGTTATCGGACCGACACCTGAGGGAGGGCGACGACCCGTGACCGGACCGTGCCACCATGTGAGCCGCGACAGACGGAGGAGCCGGTGACGGCAGCAGCGCAGGAGTCGGGAAGGCGGGCCATGACCACGGACGGGGTGGGAGCGGAGACCGAGGGCGGGGCACAGACCCGGACCGCACGCGTGCCCAAGTACTACCGGCTCAAGCGCCACTTGCTCGACATGACGGAGACACTGCCACCCGGCACCCCGGTGCCGCCGGAGCGCACGCTCGCGGCCGAGTTCGACACCTCACGCACCACGGTGCGGCAGGCGCTCCAGGAACTGGTCGTCGAGGGCAGGCTCGAACGCATCCAGGGCAAGGGCACGTTCGTGGCCAAGCCCAAGGTCTCGCAGGCCCTCCAGCTCACCTCGTACACCGAGGACATGAAGGCCCAGGGCCTGGAGCCGACGTCCCAACTGCTCGACATCGGCTATGTGACGGCCGACGACACGCTCGCCGGACTGCTGGACATCTCGACGGGCGGCCGCGTGCTGCGCATCGAGCGTCTGCGGCTCGCCAGCGGTGAGCCGATGGCGATCGAGACCACCCACCTCTCCGCCAAGCGCTTCCCCGCGCTGCGCCGCAGCCTGGTGAAGTACACCTCGCTCTACACGGCGTTGGCGGAGGTGTACGACGTCCGTCTCGCCGAGGCCGAGGAGACGATCGAGACCTCGCTGGCGACCCCGCGCGAGGCCGGTCTGCTGGGCACCGACGTGGGCCTGCCGATGCTGATGCTCTCGCGCCACTCTCTGGACGCGCAGGGCGAACCGGTCGAGTGGGTGCGCTCGGTCTACCGCGGCGACCGGTACAAGTTCGTGGCCCGCCTGCGGCGGCCGACCGACTGACCCTCCGGGCAGTACGGCGCCCGGCAGCACGCCCCGGAGGCCTCGCCTCCGGGGCTTTGTGCTGTCCGCGCACAGAGCCCGAGGAGGGACGAAGGAGAACCGGTGCGGAATGCCGACGAAACCGGTGCGAATTCGTCGCCGTTGCCGTACCGATATGCGGACGGGGGTGACTCGCCTCGGGACGTTCCTTTAGATTTCCTGCGCATTAAAAATGCAGGTGAACAGTGAGGGGACGACCCGCCATGCCAGAACCCACACCACCGAATACCGCACCGACGTCATCCCGGAAGCTCACCCCGCGGTCCATCGCCATCTGGGGGCTGGTGGCCCTGGTGGGCGCATCGGGATGGGCTGTGCTGGCACTCTCCCGGGGCGAGGAGATCTCCGCCGCATGGATGCTGGCGGCGGCGCTGGGTTCGTATGCGATCGCGTACCGCTTCTACTCCCGCTTCATTGCCAACCGGGTGCTGAAGGTCGACAAGACCCGCGCCACCCCGGCCGAACGCCTCGACAACGGAATCGACTTCCACCCCACCGACCGGCGCGTGCTCTTCGGGCACCACTTCGCCGCGGTCGCCGGCGCCGGACCACTGGTCGGCCCGGTGCTCGCCGCCCAGATGGGATATCTGCCGGGCACGATCTGGATCGTCGCGGGCGTCATCTTCGCCGGCGCCGTTCAGGACATGGTCACGCTCTTCTTCTCCACGCGCCGGGACGGCCGTTCGCTCGGCCAGATCGCCCGTGACGAGATAGGACCCTTCGGCGGAGCCGCCGCGCTGATCGCGGTGTTCGCCATCATGATCATCCTGCTGGCGGTGCTGGCACTGGTCATCGTCAACGCGCTGGCGGACTCGCCCTGGGGCGTCTTCTCGATCGCCATGACCATCCCGATCGCCCTCTTCATGGGCGTGTATCTGCGGGTTCTGCGGCCCGGCAGGGTCACCGAGGTCTCGGTCATCGGTGTGGCGCTGCTGCTGCTCGCCATCGTCTCGGGCGGCTGGATCGCGGAGTCCTCGCTCGCGGAGACCTTCACCCTGGAGGCCGGCACGCTGGTCATCTGGATGATCGTCTACGGCTTCCTCGCGTCGGTGCTGCCGGTGTGGATGCTGCTGGCACCGCGCGACTACCTCTCCACGTTCATGAAGGTCGGCACCATCGTGCTGCTGGCCCTCGGCGTGGCGATAGCGCTGCCGACCCTGAAGATGGACGCGGTCACCGAGTTCGCCGGCCGGGGCGACGGTCCGGTGTTCGCCGGATCGATGTTCCCCTTCGTGTTCATCACCATCGCCTGCGGCGCGCTCTCCGGCTTCCACTCCCTGGTCTCCTCGGGCACCACCCCGAAGATGGTCCAGAAGGAGACGCAGATCCGGATGATCGGCTACGGCGCGATGCTGACGGAGTCGTTCGTCGCGATCATGGCGATGATCACGGCCTGCATCATCGACCCGGGTCTCTACTTCGCGGTCAACTCACCGGCCGGTGTCATCGGTCCCACGGTCGAGACGGCGTCCCAGGCCGTCGCCAATCTCGGCTTCACCATCACACCCGACCAACTGGCCCAGGCGGCCAAGGACGTCGAGGAGACCAGCCTGCTGTCGCGGACCGGCGGCGCGCCGACGTTCGCGCTCGGCATGTCGGACATCTTCTCGTCCGTGGTCGGCGGCGCCGGGCTGAAGGCCTTCTGGTACCACTTCGCCATCATGTTCGAGGCGCTGTTCATCCTCACCACGGTGGACGCGGGCACCCGGGTCGGGCGCTTCATGCTCCAGGACATGCTCGGCAACGTCTACAAGCCGTTCCGTCAGGTCAGCTGGAGGCCCGGCGTCTGGTTCGCCAGCGCGGTGGTCGTGGGCGGCTGGGGCTACTTCCTCTGGGTCGGCGTGCACGACCCGCTGGGCGGCATCAACCAGCTCTTCCCGCTGTTCGGCATCGCCAACCAGCTGCTCGCCGCCGTGGCACTCGCCGTGTGCACCACGCTGCTGGTGAAGTCCGGCCGGCTCAAGTGGGCCTGGGTCACGGCCGTACCGCTCGCCTGGGACGCCGCCGTCACCCTCACCGCGAGCTGGCAGAAGATATTCTCCGGCGACCCACGCGTGGGCTTCTTCACCCAGCGGGACGTCTACCAGTCGGCCATCGACGAGGGCAAGATCCTGCCTCCCGCCAAGTCCATGGACGACATGCACACCGTGGTCACCAACTCCACGGTCGACGGAGCGCTCACGGCTCTCTTCGCGATCCTCATCATCGTGGTCATCGTGGACGCGGGACGTGTCTGCTACAACGCGATCCGGCACCCCGAGAGCGTGAAACTGTCGGAGGTTCCGTACACCGAGTCGAAGATCGTCGCACCGGCCGGGCTGATCCCCACCAAGGAGGAGAAGGCCGAGATGGCAACCGCCGAGGAGAACGTTCCCGCAAGGAGCGGTTCGGCATGAGCACCACGGCGAGGGCCCGCCACGTCTTCGGCCGGATCCGGTGGTACGTCAGGGAGTTCACCGGCGAATCGGCCTACGACCGGTACGTCGCCCACACCCGCGGCTGCGACCCGGACGCCGAGGTGATGAGCCGCCGCGCCTTCGAGCGCAACCGTACGGACGCACGCGAAGCCGATCCGCGCGAGGGCTTCCGCTGCTGCTGAACGGCTGAAGGGCCCCTGAAGGGCCGCCGCGTTCCCCCGGGAACGCGGCGGCCCTTCGCCGTGAAACCGTGCGCCCACGGGCCGGACCGGGCCCCCGCCGGGGCGTCCCAGGGGCCGCACCGGCCGGGATCACCGGCGCGATGCCACAACTCCCGCACGGCGCCCCGACACAACATGTGGGGGGTGCCGCAACTGGCGGCCCCCACATGTATGCTCGACCTCGCTGTCGCCGCAGGGGAATCCGGTGCGAATCCGGAACTGTCCCGCAACGGTGTGATGTGGTGCGCTTTGTCGTACCCGAGAGTCCGAAGACCTGCCGACGGTGCGCCCGGTTCGACCGATCCGGGTGCCAAGACGTCCGGGCCTCGCGGTTGGGCCGGTGGACGCCGTACAGAGTGCTGCCCTGCCCTGGGCGCGTGCTGCCCGGCGGCCCCGTCCCCCGCCGGCCCAGAGCCGAGCGAGGGAGAGCACCACGTGACCATCGCGCCAGCCGATCCGGCAGCAGGCATCTCCGAGCAGCTTGAGGACGGCCCCGGGACCGCTTTGCTGCGGGTCCTGACCGACCTCACCGCCGATCTGCCCGACACCGACCCCGGCCGCGTCGCCGCCGCCGCGCTGCGGGGCCGGCACGCCGGTTCGGACACGGCCGAGCTCCGTGGGCTCGCCACCGACGCCGCCGCGGGTCTGATCTCCGAGGACCCCGCCTACTCCCGGCTCGCCGCCCGCCTGTTGACCCGGACGATCGCCGAAGAGGCGTCGGGCCAGGGCGCGGTGTCCTTCTCCGCCTCCGTCGCGGTCGGACACACCGAGGGGCTGATCGCCGACCGGACCGCCGCGTTCGTCACGCTGCACGCGGACCGCCTGGACGCCCTGATCGACACCGAGGCGGACGACCGTTTCGGCTACTTCGGCCTGCGCACCCTCTACAGCCGCTATCTGCTCCGGCACCCGATCACCCGTCAGGTGATCGAGACGCCCCAGCACTTCATGCTGCGCGTCGCCTGCGGTCTCGCCGAGGACGACAGCGTGCGCGCGCTGGACGAGGTGGCCGACCTCTACGGCCTGATGAGCCGCCTCGACTACCTCCCCTCCTCCCCCACGCTGTTCAACTCCGGCACCCGCCACCCGCAGATGTCCTCCTGCTATCTGTTGGACTCGCCGGCGGACGAGCTGGACTCGATCTACGACCGGTACCACCAGGTCGCCCGGCTTTCCAAGCACGCCGGCGGCATCGGTCTGTCGTACTCCCGCATCCGGGCCCGCGGTTCCCTGATCCGGGGCACCAACGGCCACTCCAACGGCATCGTGCCGTTCCTGAAGACCCTCGACGCCTCGGTCGCGGCGGTCAACCAGGGCGGACGCCGCAAGGGCGCGGCCGCCGTCTACCTGGAGACCTGGCACGCGGACATCGAGGAGTTCCTGGAGCTGCGGGACAACACCGGCGAGGACGCACGGCGTACGCACAACCTGAATCTCGCGCACTGGATCCCCGACGAGTTCATGCGCCGTGTCGACGCCGACGCCACATGGTCGCTGTTCTCCCCGGCCGACGTGCCCGAGCTCGTCGACCTGTGGGGCGACGCGTTCGACGCGGCGTACCGCGACGCCGAGGCGAAGGGTCTGGCGCGCAAGACCATGCCCGCGCGTGAGCTGTACGGCCGGATGATGCGCACGCTCGCGCAGACCGGCAACGGCTGGATGACCTTCAAGGACTCCTCCAACCGCACGGCCAACCAGACCGCAGAGCCGGGCCACACCGTGCACTCGTCGAACCTGTGCACCGAGATCCTGGAGGTGACGGACGACGGTGAGACGGCGGTCTGCAACCTCGGCTCGGTGAACCTCGGCGCGTTCGTCCTGGCGGACGGGTCCGGTGAGGGGATCGACTGGGAGCGCCTGGACGAGGCCGTCCGGACCGCCGTCACCTTCCTCGACCGCGTCGTCGACATCAACTTCTACCCGACCGAGCAGGCCGGCCGCTCCAACGCCAAGTGGCGTCCGGTGGGCCTCGGCGCGATGGGTCTGCAGGACGTCTTCTTCAAGCTGCGGCTGCCGTTCGACTCCCCAGCAGCCCGCGCCCTGTCGACCCGTATCGCCGAGCGCATCATGCTCGCCGCGTACGAGGCGTCCGCCGACCTCGCCGAGCGCAACGGCCCGCTGCCCGCCTGGGAGAAGACCCGTACCGCGCGCGGTGTGCTGCACCCCGACCACTACGGTGTCGAGCTCAACTGGCCCGAGCGCTGGGCCGCCCTGCGGGAACGTATCGCCACGACCGGGATGCGCAACTCGCTGCTCCTCGCCATCGCCCCCACGGCGACGATCGCGTCCATCGCGGGTGTCTACGAGTGCATCGAGCCGCAGGTCTCCAACCTCTTCAAGCGCGAGACGCTCAGCGGTGAGTTCCTTCAGGTCAACGCGTATCTGGTGGAGGAGCTGAAGCGGCTCGGCGTGTGGGACGCGCAGTCCCGTGAAGCGCTGCGCGAGTCCAGCGGTTCCGTGCAGGGCTTCAGCTGGATCCCGGCCGATGTGCGGGAGCTGTACCGCACGGCGTGGGAGATCCCGCAGCGCGGTCTGATCGACATGGCCGCGGCTCGCACTCCGTTCCTCGACCAGTCGCAGTCGCTGAACCTGTTCCTGGAGACGCCGACCATCGGGAAGCTCAGCTCGATGTACGCGTACGCCTGGAAGCAGGGCCTGAAGACGACGTACTACCTGCGCTCGCGCCCCGCGACCCGGATCGCCCGTGCGGCCGGCTCCGGAGCCGCGACCGCGGCCCCCATCCCCGTACAGGCGACGCCGGAGACCGACGCGGTCGCCTGCTCCCTGGAGAACCCCGAGTCCTGCGAGGCCTGCCAGTAATGAGTGCTCCCGAGAAGAACCTGCTCGACCCGGGATTCGAGCTGACCCTGCGTCCGATGCGCTACCCGGACTTCTACGAGCGCTACCGTGACGCGATCAAGAACACCTGGACCGTGGAGGAGGTCGACCTCCACTCCGACGTGTCCGACCTCGCCAAGCTGTCCCCCGGTGAGCAGCACATGATCGGCCGGCTGGTCGCGTTCTTCGCGACGGGCGACTCGATCGTCTCCAACAACCTGGTGCTCACGCTCTACAAGCACATCAACTCCCCCGAGGCGCGGCTGTATCTGAGCCGTCAGCTGTTCGAGGAGGCGGTGCACGTCCAGTTCTATCTGACGCTGCTGGACACCTACCTCCCCGACCCGGAGGACCGGGCGGCCGCGTTCGACGCGGTCGAGGAGATCCCCTCCATCCGTGAGAAGGCGCAGTTCTGCTTCCGGTGGATGGACTCTGTGGAGAAGATCGAGCGGCTGGAGACGCAGGCCGACCGCCGGCGCTTCCTGCTGAACCTGATCTGCTTCGCGGCGTGCATCGAGGGGCTGTTCTTCTACGGCGCGTTCGCGTACGTCTACTGGTTCCGCTCCCGCGGCCTGCTGCACGGCCTCGCCACCGGCACCAACTGGGTGTTCCGCGACGAGACCATGCACATGAACTTCGCCTTCGAGGTCGTGGACACGGTCCGCAAGGAGGAGCCGGAGCTTTTCGACGACGCCCTGCGTCAGCAGGTCACCGACATGCTGAAGGAGGCGGTCGAGGCGGAGCTTCAGTTCGGCCGTGACCTGTGCGGCGACGGTCTGCCGGGCATGAACACCGAGTCCATGCGCGAGTATCTGCAGTGCGTCGCCGACCAGCGGCTCACCCGGCTGGGCTTCGCGCCGGTGTACGGGTCGGAGAACCCCTTCTCCTTCATGGAGTTGCAGGGTGTCCAGGAGCTGACGAACTTCTTCGAGCGCCGTCCGTCCGCCTACCAGGTGGCGGTCGAGGGCTCGGTCGGCTTCGACGACGACTTCTAGGGTCTGCCGGCAGGTCGACGGCTCGTATTAGGCCGCCTTGCCCCAGTCGCGGCGCGCCCCCCCAGGAAAAGCGGGGGGGGGGCGCCGGCCCGGGGGCCGCCCCCCGGGCGGTGCGGCCGCCGGCCGGACGAGCGGCGAAAACCTGGTCCCCGGCCAGGACCGCGCGGCATACTCGTGGCACCGCTGGTGGGGGAGGGCGCCGTGGCACGGGTGCGGAGCGAGGGCCGGTATCCGGCCCTGTGGATACGGTTGTTGGCGCTCAGGTCGGTGCTCGTCGCGCAGTCCTTCCCGTGGGCCGGCTCGGCGGGTGGTCTGTCCAACGGCACCTATGTCTTCGTGTGTTCGGCGTCGCCATGCCGACAAGGCGCGCGCGGGATCCGCAAGGACTCCACGAACAGCGCGAAGTCGTGCTGCGGAAAGCCGATGTACTGGGCCCGGTACCGTGCGGACGGCGGGTCCCGCACTCTGCAGACCATGACCCCACTCGACCTCTACATCTGCGTCAAATGCGCCTGGTCGTCCGACGCGGCGGGGCATTGCACGGTGTGCCGCACGGACACCCTCGTGAAGTTCGGTGCCTGAATGCTCGCCGGACTGGTCGAAGCGAGCACCAAGGCGCTGGGTGGGTCACGTTTCAGCCTGCTGAACGTGCTTCCCGCCACCGTGGTCGTCACCACCGTGACGGTGCTGATCCGCGCCGGTGCGTACTCCTCCAGTGGGCCGGTGCGGTTCGACCGTGTTCTCCCGGAGGGGGAGCGGGACGCCGTCGCGCTGGCCCTCTTCGGACTGGCCGCGCTGCTGTGCGGCATTCTCGTCCGGCCCTTCGAAACGGCACTCGTGCAGCTGCTGGAGGGGTACTGGGCCCGCCCCTCGCCGCTGGCTCCGCTGTCACGTGCCGCCCAGGAGCGGCATCGCCGGCGCCGGGACGACGCGAGGATCGTCGCCGAGGCTCCCGTGAGAAGGACGACGCCCGCAATCGGGGCGACCCTGCGGGACATGGCGCGCGAGGACCGCAGGTCGTCACGGGCCGGACGGAGACAGGCACGGGCCGTGAGCATCCGTGACGCATACCCCGACGACACCCGAGGGCGGACCGAGACGGATCTGATGCCCACCCTGCTGGGCAACGTCCTCAAGCGCGGCGAGCGGCTCGCCGGTGACCGCTACGGCCTGGACATGATGGTGGTGTTCCCGAGGATCTACCCGTACATCTCCGAGCGCCTGCACACCGCGCTGGCCCGGCAGTTCGAACTCATCACGTCCACGGCGTCCCTGAGTATTTCCTTCGCCCTCCTGTCACTGGCCACCACCCCGCTGGTGGCCCGCCTGGACGTCTGGTCCGCGGTGCCGTTCGCGGCGGCGGCCGTATCGGTGCTGGCCTATCGGGGTGCGATCGCCGCGTCGCACGGTCATGGGCGGCTGCTCGCCACGGTCTTCGACGTGCACCGCTTCGACCTGGCGGCGGCGATGCACTACGACCCGGGGGAGACCGCGCAGGAGCAGCACGAACTCAACCTGAGCATCACGGAGTTCCTCCAGCCCGGCTCCACGCTTCCGCTCCGTGCGGAGCCGGGCCTCGGGGGCCGAGCCTTCAAGCACCCCGAAGTACCCCCGGCCGGCTCACCCACGACGGACGGCAACTGACCCTCCGACGCCCAGGACGTTGAGCACGATGTGCCGTGCCGTGCCCGCCGGAGGTGTCACATGGACCGGCACCTGCTCGGCGAAGTGCACGGCCGGGCTGCTCTCCACGTTTCCCTTCACCACGACGCACCGTGCGTCCAGAAGGAGTTCCACCCGTCCGAACAGCACGGTCACATCGACTTGGAGGGCGTGACGTGTCTGCCCGCTCGGGTCGCTCGCGAAGGCGGCGCCGGCGAGATCGATCCGGGCGTCCCCGAAGTACGAGCCCACGCCCACCTTCCGCAGCTCCGGCGCTCCCGCCACCTTCACACGCACCGGCCACAGCACGCTCCGGTAGCTGCGCAGCGGTACATCGTCCCCCGCCCGCCCGGGACGCCCCCGGCCGCCGCCGCCCGCGAGTGCCACCACCGCGCCCGCCGCGATCACCAGCCCGGGGAGGATCCTGCTGCCGGCGGCCCCGCCCAGGTAGCCGAGGTCGTAGGCGGCCCACAGGCCACCGCCGGCGATCAGTGCTAGCGGGGCGGTCAGCAGACCCCGTGGCAACGCCGCTCGCAACACCAGGAGCAGGCCGAACGCGATCAGCGCGTACGGAAGGACGACGAGGAGCCGCCGGCCACCGGAGCGCAGGGCGGTGCCGCCGCCCAGGAGCCAGACGGTGCCGATGACGACCACCAGAAGCCCGAAGGCTATGCGCACCCGGTCCATCAGCCCCCCTCCCGTGATGCGCTGAAAGAGTACTGAAGGGCAGGCGGGCGAAGGCAGGCGGCGGGCGACGAAACAGGCGGTGCAACATTTCGCCCAGGGTGGCGCGTCGACGGGGTGGAGGGCCGGAGCCCTTCGGTCGCGGTGGGAAACAGGGGGGACGGGGAGGCATGAGACAGTCCCGCGAGGACGGGTTCATGGAGTTCGCAGGCGGGCTGACAGGGCGTCTGTTTCGTTCCGCATGCCTTCTCACCAGTGGTGACACCTACCTCGCCGAGGATCTGGTGCAGGAGACGCTGGGCCGGATGTACCTGAAGTGGGGCCGGATCTCCCAGGTGGACAACCCCGCCGCGTACGCCCAGACGGTGCTGGTGCGGACCTTCCTCACCTACCGGCGCAGGCGGTCCGCGGACGAACGGCCGGTGGCTGATCTGCCCGACGTCCCGGTCATCACCGGAAGTGATCCACTGCTGCGGCTGGCGCTGCTCCAGGCGCTCGGACAACTGCCGCCGAAGGACCGGGCCGTGGTGGTGCTCCGCTACTGGGAGGACCGCAGCATCGAGGAGACGGCTGACGCCATGAACGTCAGCTCGGCGGCCGTACGGACCCGGGCGTCGCGGGCGCTCGCACGGCTACGGGCCCAGCTCGGCGGCAGTCTCGCCGAACTCGTCGCCGCCACCTGAGGCCTCGCCGCCGAAGCCCCGGCCGGGCAGTCCGTCCGCCGTCACGATCCCACCGCCGTATCCGTACCAGCCAAGACCTCCCTCAACTCCGGCCCACCGGCGCCGACTGGAGATGGTGAACCGCCATGCCCCTCGAGAACGACACCGAAGACACCCCCGACATCCGCTTCGAGAACGACCTCGGCGAGGTCATGCGGCGCACCGGCGGCACGTTCGTCGCCGACGGGCGGGGTCTCCTCACGGCGGGGGCGCTCCGGGGCCGCCGCAAGGTCGCCCGCCGCCGTGCCACCGTCCTGACCGGAGGGGTGCTGACGCTGGCCGCGCTGGGAACGGTCGGGGCCTACGTCACCGGCGGATCCGGGGACGACAGCGCGTCGGTGGCCGATGCGACGCCGACCCGGACGCACTCCTCGGCACCGCGGGACGGCGCGTCCCGCAACCCGGGCCCCTCCGGCGCAAGCGGCCCGAAGGAGGACCCCACGTCCTTCATGCAGGCCCACGCCGACCAGATGATCAAGCTGCTCGAGATCAGTCTCCCGGTCCTCCCGAAAGGGGAGTTCAGCAAGCAGCGGGGCACCTCCAACATGGGCGGTCCCGGTGCGGCCGACGCCTCGCTCGTCTACGACGACAGCTACGGGGCCTCGCTCGTCTCCATCTCCGCCCGGCGGGTCGACCCCAAGGATCCGAAGGTCCGGCAGTCGCTGAAGTGCCCGAAGGCCAAGCCCGCTTCCCTGTGCAAGGTGAATGCCCTCGGTGAGAAGAGGGAGCAGGGCCACGTGGGCGGCGGTTCCGCCGGGGTGAAGGTATGGAAGTCCACCCGGATCTCGTCGGACGGCTTTCTGCTTCAGGCGGTCGAGTACAACGCGCCCTCCCCGACGGGTACGCCCACCCGGAACGAGCCCCCGCTGACCCCCCTCCAACTGGACGAGCTGGCGGCGAGCGTGGAGGGAGCGTTCACCAAGTACGGCGTCATGAACGCCGAGGCGTTCAGCAGCCCGCGTCCTGTCCAGAACAGCTGGGAGGTCTTCGAGACGCTCAGCGGCCTGGTGCCTGCCGGGCACGAAGCGGTCGGCCAGGGCGGGGGCGGCGACGAAGGTTATGTGATCGCGCGCGACAAGGAGACGAACACCAAGACCTTCCTCCGCGTGCGGCTGGGCCACGGCACGGCGGACGGCGGCAAGGCCGTCGACCGGGACGAGGCCGGCAAGCAGGCGGGCACGGTGGGGTGGACGGCCGAGACCGTGACCGCGAAGGGCCTGCGGGTGACGGTCACGTCCTACAACGCGGAGTATCCGCACAAGCCGCCTGTGCTCGCGGCGCCCCCGTTCACCAGGGACCAGCTGTCCGCGATCGCGACCAACGAGGTGTGGCAGACGCTCAAGTAGCTGCCGCCGGCCACCGGTCCTCCGGCCACCGGTCCTCCGGCCACCGGTTCGTCGGCTCGGGGCCGCGGTGAGGCGCTATTTCGCGTCCGCGTAGCACTCCACCACCGCCGTGCTGAACGGGAACCGCACCGGCGTCTGCCCGAAGGCGATCCGCCCCGCCAGCTCGCCCGACTCGCGGATCGCCTTCGCCACCGCCTCCGCCTCCTCCGCGGGGCAGTGCACGATCACCTCGTCGTGCTGGAAGAAGACCAGCTCGGCGCGCATGCCCGCGGTCGCCTGCCGCAGGGCCGCGAGCAGCAGGAGTGCCCAGTCCGCCGCGCTGCCCTGGACCACGAAGTTGCGGGTGAACCGGCCGCGCGCCCGGGCGTTCGACGAGGCGTAGCCCGGGGTGAACTCGCCGTCCCGGGACGGCTGTTCCGCGGTCTCCTGCGGGATGCCCGCCTCGTCGTCCTCGGCCGCGCCGGCGGCGCGCGGGCTGGTACGGCCGAGCCAGGTGCGGACGAGGCGGCCCTCCTCACCGGCCCGGGCCGCATCGTCGACGTATGCCACCGCCAGCGGGAATCTGCGCCGCAGGGCCGCCAGGTTCTTCAGTCCGTCTCCCGACGTCTGGCCGTAGATCGCGCCCAGGAGGGCCACTTTGGCGTGGTCGCGGTCGCCGGAGAAGGCGCGGTCGGACAGGACCGAGTACAGATCGCCGTCGTGGCCGGCGACGTCCATCAGGCCCGGGTCGCGCGAGATGGCCGCCAGCACCCGCGGCTCCATCTGGTCGGCGTCCGCGACGACGAGCCGCCAGCCCTCGTCCGCGACCACCGCCCGACGGATCACCTTCGGGATCTGCAGGGCGCCGCCGCCGTTCGTCGTCCAGCGGCCGGAGACGGACCCGCCCGGCAGGTACCCGGGCCGGAAGCGGCCGTCCCGCACCCAGTCCTGGAGCCAGCTCCAGCCGTGCGCGACCCAGATCCGGTACAGCTTCTTGTACTGGATCAGGGGCTTCACGGCCGGGTGGTCGATCTCCTCCAGTTCCCAGCGGCGCGTCGACCGCAGCCTGATGCCGGCCTGCGCGAAGGCCTTGATGACATCCGCGGGCAGATCGGGACGCACCCGTCGGCCGAACGCGGCCGACACCTCGTCCGCCAGCTCGGCCAGCCTGCGCGGCTCGCCGCCGCCGGCGTACCGCTCGCCCAGCAGTTCATGCAGGACGCCGCGGTGGACGTCGGCCCGCCACGGCAGCCCCGCGAGGTTCATCTCCGCCGCCACCAGCATGCCCGCCGACTCGGCGGCGGTGAGCAGCCGCATCCGCCCGGGGTGCTCGGCGGCGTCGTGCCGGCGCAGCTGGTCGGCGTACACCTCCAGCAGGGACTCCAGCGGCACGGGCACCGGCTGGGGCTCGAACAGCGAGGACTGCGAGCCCGGTTCGGCGGCACGCGGGGGCGGATCGGGAGGTACGGGGCCGTTGTGCAGCCGGGCCAGGGCGGCCGCCGCCGAACGGGGTTCCCCGAGCCGTCCCTCGTGGCCGAGCAGCAGCAGCTCCGCGTCCTCGATGTCGTAGCACCGCTCCACCCGCACACCTGCGGACAGCAGCCGGGGGTAGATGTCGGAGGTCGAGCGCCACACCCAGCGCCCGACCTCCGGCCGGGATCGGACGGCCTCGGCGAGGTCGGGCTCCGTGACGACGGGCCCTGCGGGCAGGCCCTCGGGGCCGAGGGGCACGAGCCGCGCCCCACCGCCCTCCGCAGCCGCCAGAGCCCATCGGTCGCTCATGGATTCGAGTGTGGCAGCCGGGTGTGACAACGGCGGCGGACCCGCCGAGCGGCCGGACCCGGACCGGCCCGTGGCCCGGACCGGATCGACCTGTGGCCCGGACAGGGCCGTCGCGCGAACCGGCCCCCGGACCCGCCGAGCGGCCGGACCCGGATGGGCCCGTGGCCCGGACCGGATGGACCTGCGGCCCGGACCGGATCGACCTGTGGCCCGGACAGGGCCGTCGCGCGAACCGGCCCCCGGACCCGCCGAGCGGCCGGACCCGGATCGGCCCGTGGCCCGGAACGGATCGGCCCGTGGGCCGGACCGGATCGGCCCGTGGGCCGGACCGGATCGACCTGCGGCCCGGACCGACCTGTGGCCCGGACCGGATCGACCTGCGGCCCGGGGCGGGCCGTCGCGCGAACCGGCCCCCCGGCCCGCCGAGTGGAAGCCCTCGCATCACCGCGCGCCGGACCGACCGCCGCCCGGACCAGTCCGCCCTGGAGATCCTTCGGGCCGCCGCGAGCCCCCGGGCGCGGTTGCCCCCGACAGTCCTACGCCACCGCGTGGAAGAGCGCCGACGCCTCTCCCCGCGAAGCCACGCCCAGCTTCGTCAGGATGTTCGCCACGTGGAACTTCACCGTCGACTCGCTGATGTGCAGCTCCTGCGCGATCGCCCGGTTGCGGTGCCCCCGTGCCAGATGCGTCAGCACCTCCAGCTCCCGCGCCCCGAGCGCGCCCAGCGGGTCCTCGGGGGCGGACTGCGGTGTCCCCAGCGGGATCGTCGCCGTGACCGTCGTGCCCCAGCCGGGTACGGCGTCCATGTCCAGCCGGCCGCCCAGCGCCTCCAGGCGCTCGGTGACCCGGTGCGGTCCGAGCGTGCACGACGAGATCCTGCCCGGGCCGTCGTCCCGTACCGTCGCGCGCAGCTCGTTCTCGGTGAGCGTCCAGCCGACGTGCACCCGGCTCAGCCCGTCCTGTTCCAGCACGGTCAGCACCACCGCCCGGACGACGGCGCGTGCCGCGTGGGCCACGTCGTTGGCGAGCGGACGTGCCGAGTCGGGCGCGCCCAGTTCCAGCCGGACCGGGCTGTAGCGGAGCATCGGCCGCAGCGAGTCGGCGAGGCGGGCGAATGCCTGACCCGCGGGTTCCTCGGCGACGGCCTGGTCCAGTTCGCGCTCCGAGCGCAGATCGACGAGGGCGTTGACCGCCAGGTCGACGGCCGCCGCGCGGGCCGCGGCATCGTCCAGGCCGCGGCTGCGCAGGACCCCGAGCAGTCCGGACAGCGCGGTCGCGTGGGCCTCCGTCAGCTCGGCGATCACGCGTGCCCGCTCACCCGCGGCCGCCCGCGACTGGGCCAGCGGCCCGGGCACCGCCTCCGTGGCGAGCCGGTCGAAGTGGCTGGTCACCAGGTCCCACATCGCCTGGACGACGGCGGAGTCCTGCTCCGCCACCGGGCTGTCGTCGCCGCGCACGAGGACGAGCAGCGCGCCGCGCGGGGTCGCGTCGCTCGTCACGGCCAGCACCGGGTGATCGGCCCCGCCGATGCGGGCCGTGCCCTGCCAGGGCTCGCCCGGGGTCACCGAGGCGGCCAGCGGATGCAGTTCGGCAGCGGTGATCCGACCGGCATGCGCGCTGTCGCCGGCCGTCTTGAAGGGGGAGTGCGCGCAGTGCGTGGACAGTTCGGCCGCGGCCACATGGGGGACGACACCGCCCAGCGCGCGGGACAGCCGGGGCAGGATCTGCCCGAGCGGCTGCCGGACCACGTCGTAGGCGGCGGCCAGTGCGGGCACGGCGGACGCGGACCCGGTGAGTTCCATGAGTGCCAGCGTACGACCGGGTCCGGCGAGGCCGGCTGTCCTTTCGGCCAGGTCCAACCGTCCCAAGGGCGGGCCGGGCCCGGCCGTCCCGCGAGCAAGGCTTGGTTCCGGCGGAAGGAGCCAGACATGGAAGCGATCGTCTTCGAGGAGTTCGGCGGACCCGAGGTGCTGCGCCTCGTGGAGACCGCGAAGCCGCAGCCCGGACCGGGCCAGGTGCGGGTACGGGTCGCGGCGGCGGGCGTCAATCCGCTCGACCACAAGATCCGCAACGGCTGGATGCAGGCGGTGTTCCCGACCCCGCTGCCCGCGACCCCGGGCGCGGAGTTCGCCGGGACCGTCGACGCGGTCGGCGAGGGCGTCACGGACACGGCGGTCGGTGACGAGGTCCTGGGGTGGGCCGCGACCGGCGCGTACGCGCAGTACGCCCTGAGCTCGTCCTATGCGCCGAAGCCGGCCGGTCTCGACTGGACGGCCGCGGCCGCGCTGCCCGTCGCGACCGAGACCGCCGCGCGGGTACTGGCCCTGCTCGGCGTGCGGTCCGGCGAGACCCTGCTGGTGCACGGGGCCGCGGGCGTGGTCGGCGCGACGGCCGTACAGCTCGCGGTGGCGGCCGGTGCGGAGGTCGTCGGCACGGCGTCCCCGGCCAACCACGACTACGTCAGAAGTCTCGGCGCGACCCCGGTCGCGTACGGCGAGGGGCTCGTCGGACGGGTCCGCGCGGTGGCGCCCCGGGGTGTGGACGCCGTGTTCGACGCGGCCGGCAAGGGCGCGCTGCCCGACTCGATCGAGCTGCGCGGCGGCACGGCCGAGCGGGTCGTCACGATCGCCGACCCGGAGGCGGGCACCTACGGAGTGACGTTCTCCGCGAACACCGTCGAGACACCCGAGCCCGCGCTCGCCGAGCACGCCCGGCTGGCGGCCGACGGCACCCTGCGCGTCACGATCGTGGAGACCTTCCCGCTGGCGGAGGCGGCCAAGGCGCAGACGCTGAGCGAGACGGGCCATGCGCCCGGGAAGATCGTGATCACTCCCTAGCGTCGGTGAGGGCGCGGATCACCCGAGCCGGGCTGCCGACGGCGAGCACCCCGGCCGGGAGGTCCCGGGTGACCACGGAACCCGCCCCGACGACGGTGTTCTCGCCGATCGTCACACCGGGGCAGACGATCACCCCGCCGCCCAGCCAGACGTTGTCGCCGATGGTGACCGGCTCGGCCTTCTCCCAGCCGGCGCGACGGCGCTCGGTGTCCAGTTCATGGGTCGCGGTGAGGAGCTGGACGTTCGGGCCGATCTGCACGTCCGCGCCGACGGTGATCGGCGCCGGGTCCAGGAAGACCGCGTTGACGTTGACGAACGTCCGGTCTCCGATGGATATGTGGTAGCCGTAGTCGCACTGGAACGGCGGCCGGATGTTCACGTTCTCGCCCACCGAGCCCAGCAGTTCGGCCAGGATCGGCGCCCGGTCCGCGGGCACCGCGCCGCCGTTGGCGTTGTAGGCGGCGCACAGCGCGAAGCGTCGCTCGGTGTCCGACTTCAGCTCGGGGTCGTCAGGGAGGTACCACTCACCGGCCAGCATGCGGTCCTTGTTCTCGCCCACGTCAGCTCCTCTCGGCCTCCCGGATCCCGTGCGGTCCGACGGCGTCTCTAGGATCGATCATGTCGGTCCGAACGGAACCAGGGGTGGGGATTCGTGGTACGAGGTGTGGTGCGGCGCGTGGGAGCGAGAGTGCTCCCGGCAGCGCTGCTGCTGGGTGTGGTGACGGGATGCGCGGCGGAGCAGGAGCCGAAGGAGCCCGCCGCCGCCGCGAAGAGCACGGCGACGGGGAAGCGCACGGCGGGCGCCCCGGCGGGAACCGTCGCGAAGGGCGGCTCGATCGGAGGCAAGGGCTCGGCGTGTGTGCTGCCCGTCGTCTTCGACCTCGCCTCCGGCTGGTCGCCGGAAGCGGTCAGGACCGACGCCGAGTTCGGTGCGCTGAAGCACGGTCCGGTGACCCTCGTCTGTGAGATCGACGCCAAGCCGGCCGGGAACATCGGCTTCCTGCGGGTGTGGACCGGCGACAAGGGTTCCGCGGATCCGCGCGCGGCCCTGGAGGCCTTCGTGGCCGAGGAGTCCAAGAGCAAGAAGGACGTCGCGTACACGAAGACCACGGTGGGCGGCTTCCCGGCGGCCGAGGTGACCTACCTCAACACCGACGAGTCCCTCGATGCCCCGAAGAAGGAACGAGCGCTCGCCCTTGCCGCCCCGACGGGTCCGGTCGTGCTGCACCTGGGCGGGATGGACACCGAGGAGCACGAGCAGATGCTGCCGGCCTACGAGCTGGCGAAGAAGAGCGTGCACGGGTTCTGAACGGGCCCAGGGCGGGGGTGGGTTGCCGGGGCGGAGGGCGCGCTTCCGGGCCCGCCACCGCAACAGGCGGCCGGGGGAACGCCGTTGGAGTAGGGACGCGCGATACGGGCCCGGTGCTCGGCGTAGGCACGCGCGGCCCGGGCCCGGTGCGTCGTCGCGGTGCGCAACGTGTTTGTCCCGCACCCGACTCCGGTACCGCCCGGCCTCCCCCGCGCGGCGGACCGGGACTCTCCTCGGCGCCGACGCGACGGACCGGTCCCCCGGCGAGGCTCGACACATGCCGAAAATCCGAGCTCTGCCGAATGTGCCGTACCGCGTCGCCGTCGCCGCCCACGCCGTACCGCTGATCACTCTGCCGTCCGGTCTGTGGCGGCTGGCGCTCGCCGCCGGGCTGCCGGTGGCCGAGGAGTCCGTGCCCGACTGGGGACAGACGGTCTATGTCGTCATGCTGAGCGTCGTCTCCGAGGCGCTGGCTCTGCTGACGCTCGGACTGGTGCGGTCGTGGGGCGAGGTCGTGCCGGACCGGGTCCCGGTGCTGGGCGGTCGCCGCGTACGGCCGGCGGCGGCGGTGACCGCCGCGCTGGCGGGGGCGGCCGGGCTGACCGTGGTGCTCGGCTGGGCCGTCTACGCCTCCGCCGCCGGGTTGGGCCAAGGGTCCATCGGCTCACCGGCGCAGAACGCCCTTCTTCTGGTCTGCTACCTCCCGTTGATCGCCTGGCCCCCGCTGCTGGTGTACGTGGCGCTCGCGTACCACCGCCGCAGGACCGCACTCGTTCCTGTCCGGGCGTGAAGCGCGGTCGGCCCTCACGTGTCCCCCCACCCCCACGCCCCGTGCGTCATCGGCGCGTTGCCGCCCACGCGGGCAGCAGCGCCGCCGCCACGGCGACGACCGCGCACACACCGACCGCGGCACCGGCCGTGCCCCAGGGCACGGTCACCGTGACGGGTGCGGACAGGGACGCCAGTGCCGCTCCGAGCCCGGCGAGGTTCACCGCGGTGACAGCGGCTCCGAGCAACGCGCCGATCCCGACGGCGAGCAGCGACTCGCCCGCCACGACCCGCAGGATCTGCGCCCGCGTCGCGCCCGCCGCCCGCAGGGAGCCGAACTCGCGGGAGCGGACCGCCGTCGCCATCAGCAGGGTGTTGCCGAGCGCGATCACCGTGTAGAGGACGGCGATGCCGAGGACCACCAGCAGCCCGAGCCGGGTCCTGGCGCTGGTGCGAGGATGCGTCGCCGCGGCCCACGAGTCCGCGGAGCGCACCTCGCCACCGCTCGCCCGCAGCGCTTCCCGGACCGCTGCCGGGTCGGCGCCTGACCCCAGCCGTACGTCGATGCGGTCGATGGGTGCCGCGGTCGCGTTGGCCGCGGTGATGTACGCCCCGTTGTCGCCCGTGCCGGTCGCCAGGACCGCCGCGATGCGCAGTGACGCCGGCCGCCCGTCGCCGAGCCGTACGGTCACCCGCTCGCCGACGGTGTGCCGCTCCCACTCCTCGTTCACGATGATCGAGGAGTCGTCGAGGTCGCGCGGATCGCCCGCGACGACCGGCAGCCGCGCGACGCGGGCGAAGGCGGCCGGGTCCGGGACCGCGCGGGCGTCGGACCGGATCAGCGCGGCGCCGTCCTCCCGTACGAACACGGCGGTCGACGCGCTCGCGGAGACCGTCGCTCCCGCCACCCGCAGAGGCCGCAACTCCTCGCCTGTGACGACGAGATGGGCCGACGTCTGCCGGCGTGCCTCCGCCGCCCTGGCCGCGGTGACCGTCTCCGCCGTGCCGAGGAGCGAACCCGCCAGGCCCACCGTGACCAGGACGGGTGCGGCGACGGCGGCCGTACGGCGCAGGGCGGCGGCCGTGTTCTCCCGTACGAGCAGCCCGGTCGCCCCGGGCAGTGGCAGCGCCCGCGCCAACGGACGTACGAGCAGCGGGGCGAGCAGGGCGACGGCCGTGATGAGGACCATCGGCTGGGTGGTGTACGTCTTGCGCTTCAGCAACCCGGACGGGTCGGTGGCGAGGGTCCACACAAGCAGACCCGCGCCGGTGAGAAGCAGCGCGCACCCCGCGATACGGCGGACCGGAGTCAGTACGCCGCTGTCGACGTCCGACTCGCGCAGGGCGGCCATGGGTCCGATACGCCCCGCGCGGAGGGACGCCGCCCACGCGCCGCAGAGCGCGACCAGCAGGCCGGTCGAGAACGCCGTCCAGTACGGCCAGACGATCCCGTCCCCGATGGCGAACCACGGTGGCGCGGCGTCTCCCCGCACCAGTACCTCCGCCAGCCGTGGCGCCCCCCACACGCCGAGCGCGCACCCCGCGGCGGACGCGAGCACGCCGACCCCGGCGGCCTCGGTCAGCAGCAGCCGGCGGATCTGGCCGGGTGTCGCGCCCGTGGTCCTGAGCAGCCCGAACTCCCGTGCGCGCAGGGCCACCGCGAAGGCGAAGGTCGATGCGACGACGAAGACCGAGACGAAGGCGGTGACGCCACCCGCGGTGCCGAGCAGGGCGTTGGCGGTCGTCAGGGCCTCCGCGTCCCGTTCGGCTTCCGGGTCGGCCTGCCGGCGGTCGGCGCCGGTGAGGACGCGGGCCCGGTCACCGACGGTCTTCCGGACGGCGGCCGCGGGGGCGTCGATGCCGACGGCGTCCGGGGTGCCGTCCGCCGTCACCGCGCCCAGCGCTTGCAGATCGCGCAGCAGTCCGGGGTCCACAGGGTGGGGACGGTCGAGCTTCTTCGGACCGGCTCCGTCGACGGTGACGGTGTCCGTGCCCGCCACCACCACCGGCGAGGCGGCGAAGCGCCGGGGCGGCTGTTCCGGCGCCCCGACGGTCGAGGCGAGCCCCAGGCCCATGGTGGCCAGCAGCCCGACGCCCAGCGCGAGGGCGACGAAGCTTCCGGCGAAGGAGACCCAGCGGGTGCGCAGGGCGCTCAGCGCGACGGTCAGCACGCCACGGCCTCCAGTCCCGTCATGCGCGCGGCGACCCGCTCGGCGGTCGGCGCGGCCAGTTCGCCGGCGAGGCGGCCGTCGACGAGGAAGACGACCCGGTCCGCGTACGAGGCGGCCACCGGGTCATGGGTGACCATCACCACGGTCCGGCCGTCCCGGTCGGTCACCTCCCGCAGCAGGCGCAGCACATCGCGGCCGGTCGACGTGTCCAGCGCGCCGGTCGGTTCGTCGCCGAAGAGCACGGCGGGCCGGGTGATCAGAGCCCGGGCGATCGCCACCCGCTGCTGCTGGCCGCCGGACAGCCGCCCGGGCCGGTGCCGCGCCCGGTCGGCGAGCCCGACGCGGCGCAACGCCTCGCCGATCTCCGTACGGGACGGCCGGCGGCCCGCCAGCCGCAGGGGGAGGGCGACGTTCTGCGCGGCGGTCAGCGACGCAACGAGGTTGAACTGCTGGAACACGAACCCGACGCGCTCCCGGCGCAGCAGCGTCAGCCGTCGCTCGCTCAGTTTGTCGAGCGCCGTGCCGCCGATCTCCACGCTCCCCGATGTCGGCCGGTCGAGCCCGGCGGCACACTGGAGCAGCGTGGACTTCCCGGAGCCGGACGGCCCCATGACAGCGGTGAAGGAGCCGGCGGGAAACGCGAGGTCCACACCGTCGAGAGCGGTCACATCGCGGTGGACGCGGCGCAGGGCGGTCAGCCGTACGGCCGCGCCGGAAGAGGTCGTCGTCATGCGTCCAGGCTTCCGGGGCGCGGGCCGGGGTTCACGACCACTGAGGGGCGTCCCGGAGGTAGTGCCTGCCCTACCTGGGATCATCGGTGAGCAGGGCGGAGACGCCGGCGAGGACACGGACGGCGGGGACGCCGACGGGAGACGAAGGAGGCGGACCGGTGGGCACGGTGGACGAGGCGTTCGCGGCCGCCCTGTACGCACAGGGGGACGCGGGGCTGGACACGGGTGCGTCGCTGCTCGCCGCCGACCCCGGAGCGGACGGTGAACTGACCCGCCGCGGCGAGGAGTTCGTCCGGCGTGCCTGGGAGCGCGGCTGGCAGCCGGCCGATGTCGTACGGCTGGTCCGTCGCGACCTCGACGAGCACCACGTGCGGCTGGTGTCCGGGCTCATCGCCGGGGAGTCGCACCGCTACGACCGCCTCCCCCCGCGCTGGTCCGCACAGCTCGCGGAGCTCGCGGGCCCCGAGTGGCGCGCGGACCGCTTCTCCTACGCCACGGCGGCGCTGGAGCTCTACCGCCTGCTGGTCGGGCTGCCCGCGATCGAGGCGGTCGGCCCGGTGCCGGGCACCCCCTTCACGGCGCCGCCCTCGCCGCACGAGCCGCGGATGCTCGGCCGTATCCGCGCCCTCCTCGCCAAGGCGGAGGCCACGGGCTTCCCGGAGGAGGCGGAGGCGCTCACCGCCAAGGCCCAGGAGCTGATGGCGCGTCACAGCGTGGACGAGGCCGCCGTGTCGCACCGCACCCATGCGAAGGACGCTCCGACCGCCTGCCGTATCGGGGTGGACGCCCCTTACGAGACGGCGAAGGCGATCCTGCTGGACGCGGTGGCCACGGCGAACCGCTGCCGGGCCGTCTGGAACGGCGCGTTCGGCTTCTCCACGGTCGTCGGCTTCGAGAGCGACCTGGAGTCGGTCGAGCTGCTCCACACCTCGCTGTTGGTCCAGGGTCACGCGGCGATGACCCGCGCGGAGGCCTCCCAGCGGGCGGGCGGGCGGAAGCGTACGAAGACGTTCCGGCAGTCCTTCCTGATGTCCTACGCGAGCCGCGTCGGCGAACGCCTCGCCGCGGCCACCGAGAGCGTGGCCGCCCCGGAGGACCTGCTGCCGGTTCTGGCCTCCCGCGACGTGGCGGTGGCGGGCCGGACGGAGGAGATGTTCCCGCGGACGACGACGACACGGGTGCGGGGTGTGACGGACGAGGCGGGCTGGCTCGACGGCAGGGCGGCGGCGGACCGGGCGCAGGTGTCGCGGGAGCGAGGACAACTGCGGCCGTGACGTCGCGAGGCGGACCGGGGGCAGGGTGGGTGCGGCGTCGGTCGTGCGGCGTGAGACGCAGGCAGGACGCAGGCAGGATCGGCCTGGCCGGGGGCAACGAGGAGCGTGCAGGTCCCGCAGGTCCCGCCGCACCGCTGATTCCCGCGGCCGCCGGGCACGTGGCGCAACGAGGACCGCGCAGATGCGGCGGCACCGCTGACGGCCGCCGGCCGGCCGGGCGCAACGAGGACCGCGCAGGTCCCGTCGCACCGCTGACACCCGCCGCACCGCCGACACCCGCGGCCGCCGGGCGCAACGAGGACCGCCGACATCCGCGGCCGCCAGGCACACGCAGGACCACGCCGCCCCGCCGGCCGCCTCGGCCATGCCGCCCCGAGCCCGCCCGAATCGTCCGCATTATCCCGTCGTGCCGATACCCTCGCCCCATGTCCTGGCTCCGGGCCCTGAAGGAGACCGCGCGCTCCGGGCTCACCCTCGAACGGAAGCGCCTCGAGCCCCTCGTCGCGCTGCGGGGCGCACTCGGACTCGCCCTCGTCGTCGCGGGTGCGCTCTCCCTCTTCGGGACCGTCGTCGCCGTCAGCGCGGCTTTCGGAGCCTTCCAGGCAGCCATCGCCACCTATCAGCGCAGCTGGCGTCCCCGCCCGGTGCTCGCCCTCGCGTCCGGCGCGAGTCTCGCCGTGTCCACCTTCATCGGCTACCTCACCGCCTTCCACCTCGTGGTCTTCCTCGCGATGCTCGCGCTGTGGACCTTCCTCGCCGGGCTTGCCTGGGCGCTCGGCCCCACCGTCGGCATCATCGCCACCTCCAACGTCGCGATCATGCTGGTCACGGTCACCCTCCCGACGTCCGTCGCGGCCGCCGCGGGCCACGCCGCCGTGATCGCGGCCGGCGGATTCGTCCAGGCCGCGCTCGTCGTCCTGCTGCCGGTACGCCGCTGGGGCGCCCAGCGCGACGCGCTCGCCGACGCCCTCGTCGCCGAGGCCGACTACGCACGGCGGCTGCGCCACGACCCGACCGCCCCCTTCGACCCCGCCCCACTCATGCAGGCCCGCCGGGCCGCCGCCGTCACCCGTCGCCAGGCCCGGCGCCGGCCGGCCGAACTGCACGGGATGCGCGGCGTCGCCGAGCGGATCCGCCCGGTGCTCGCCGCGCTCGCCGACCCGGCCGTCGGGGTCCCCGAAGAAGGCCCCGAACGCGACCGGGTGCGCGAACTCCTCTCCGCCGCCGCCTCCGTACTCACCGAGGCCGCCCGAGCCGTCCGCCACAACAAGCCGCTGCGGCTGCCCCCTTCCGCGGTGGCCGCGCTCAAGACCCCGGACACCGCTGCCGTTCTCACCGGCCCCGCACGCCGCGGAGCCCATCGGCTCGCCGCCCTGCTCGACGACGTGGCGGAGACGGCCCGCGGCGCCGGCACCACCGAGGGCCCGCACCGCGACCGCCCGCCGCTGATCCGGCTCGTCCCGGGATCGCTGCGCATCCTGCGCGAAGAACTCCACCGGGACTCCCCGGTCCTGCGCCATGCCTGCCGGGTCTCGGCCGTCACGGCGGTCGGCTACGTCGTCGGCACCGCGCTGCCTCTCGGACACGGCTACTGGGCGCCGATGACCTGCGTGATGGTGATGCGCCCGGACTTCTCGCAGACGTACGCCCGTTCCGTCGCCCGGTTCGGCGGCACGCTGGTCGGGGTCGGCGCGGCCACGGCCGTCGTCCAGGGCGCCGGCCCGGACACCTATCTCTCCGGTGGTCTCGCCGTCCTGTGCGCCTTCTGCGTCTTCCTCGTCCTGGGCACCGGATACGTCGCCTCCAGCGTCTTCATCTCCGCCTATGTCGTCCTGCTGCTGGGCATGGGAGGCGAGGACTGGAACCAGACCGTTCCCGAACGGGTTCTGCTCACCCTCGCGGGCGGAGTGCTCGCGATGATCGCGTACGCGGTCTACCCGGCCTGGGAGACCCCACGGCTGCGTCATCGTCTCGCGGACTGGCTGCAAGCCAACGGCGACTACGCGGCAGCCGTCGTGGACCACTACGCCGACCCGGCGGGCCGGGCGGGCGGGGACATCCGTCAGGCCCTGCTCGACGCGCGCGACGCCCGTATCGCCTGGCGGGAGTCGGTGAAGAGGGCTGAGCATGAGCCCGTGCGGAACCGGGGGCTCTCCCGCGACGCCGCGGAGAGAGCAGGGGAGGCGATCTCCCAACTCGGCCGTGGCGCTCTGCTGATGGAGGCGCATCTGCCCGACAGCGGCGCCGCCCCCGTACCCGCGGCGGCGGACCTGGCCGAAGCGCTGCGCCGCGACACCGGGCGGGCGGCCGCGGCGGTACGCGAGCGCCGGACCCCTCGGTGGGACGCGGTGCACGAGGTCCTCGACCACTGGGACCGCGAGAGCGCACCCGACACGGTCCTGCGCACCGGCGCCGGGCTGGTGGCGGAGGCGCTGGACGATCTGACCGAGGCCCTGGAACCGGACGACGAGGGGGTACGAGGAGGGGCCGGACCGCGAACCCGTGACCGGTGAGGTCGGGGAACGCGGCCCGTGGCGGTGGCCCGGGTAATCAGGGAGTCGGAATCCCCGTGGGGAGCGTGCTGGGCAGCCCCTCGGGCAGCTTGCCGCTCGCCGACTTGGTGAGCGTGTCCTTCTTGCCGGCGTCCCACGCGATGACGAGGGTCTTGCCGTCGTTGGACTCGATCGATCCCATCGTCCGGTCGGTGTTGCCGTCGGAGCACTTGAGCGACAGCATCGGCTCACCGCCCATGTCCGCCAGGTCGCCGGTGCAGGCGCGTCCGTCCGCCACCAGGACCGCCTTCTTGCCGGTGACGGCGAGGTCGACGGACTTGCCGTCGGTCTTGCCCGTCCACGCGCCTTCGATGTCACCGCTCGGCTTGTCGCCGCCGCCCGACGGTGTCGGCGCGCTGGACGACGTCTTGTCGCCCGAGTCGCCGCCGTCGTCGCTGCCGCATCCGGTCAGTACGAGAGCTGCTGCGGCGACGAGGCCGGCGGCGGCCATCGACATGCGTACACGCTGGTGCACTTGACTTCCCCCTTGTCGATTGCAGGACCGCGCCAAGCTACCAGGGACAACTGCCGTGCTCCCGGCGGCAATCCAGGCGGGAGCGCGCGGCCGTGGTCCCGCCTCGGCGGACGCGTGACGCACACCTCATGAGACCGGCGGCCATTCGCCGGAGCCGGAAGGGCGCGGATTGCGTCTCTTCCTTGTGCACGCGGTGGACGAGGCCCTCGACCCGGGGGAGGACGTCCTCGGAGCTGTAACCGAAGCGCCACCCCGCGTGCACGTGCATCTGCCCGTGCGGGCGCTCATGCAAGTGCATATGAACAGAGCTATGATCCGGGACAGTTGACACATGCACCTTGTACCCCGGGAGCGACACGTGCACCACGCGTACAACGGCATGGCGGCCACGGAGCTCCGCGAGGTCGTCTGGCAGAAGAGCAGGCACAGCAACTCACAGGGTTCCTGTGTCGAGTTCGCCAAGCTGCCCGGGGGAGATGTGGCGATGCGCAACTCACGGCACCCCGACGGACCCGCACTCGTCTATACGCCCGCCGAGATAGAAGCGTTGCTTCTCGGTGTGAAGGACGGCGAGTTCGACCACCTGATCGCGCCCGCCTAGCCCCTGTCCGGGCGATCTTGTCGGGCCTGCGACGACCGCTACGGCACCTCGCCCCGGTGCGCACTCCATGAGCGGGCGGCCCGGTGCGTCACGGCAAACGGCCCGGTGTGTCACAGCGAAGAGGGGCGGGCCCGCCCCCCGATGCGGGTCCGCCCCCGGTCTCGCGGGTCCGCTCGTCTCACCCCAGCCGGAACAGCGCCCACACGACCTTGCCGTGCAGGGATCCGGCGAGCGGGTGCCAGCCCCAGCTGTCGCTGAAGGAGTCCACCAGGAAGAGGCCGCGGCCGGACTCGGCCGCGCCGCAGGGATCGGGGAACGAGGCGTCGTCGCCGGCGCGCGCGCCGGGGCCCTCGTGGCTGGGGTCGCGCACCGCACACACCAGCCGGCTCGTCCAGCGCATCAAGTGCAGCCGTACCGGCGGGTTCTGGGCCTCACGCGGCGCCTCGTCGGGCAGGGCGTGCCGCAGGGCGTTGGTGACGAGTTCGGAGACGACCAGCGCGACATCGTCGAAACGGTCGGCCAGCTCCCACTGCCCGAGCGTCGTCCTCGTGAACTGGCGTGCGCCGCGCACCGCTTCGTAGCGGGCGGGCAGGGAGCACGAGGCGCTGCTGGAGACTGCCGCGGGATCGAAAGGGGGAAGCCCCTGCCGTAACGGCTCGAGCATGGTCGATCCATTCGTCCCCATGCGAGGCACTCCCGGGAATCGCGGCTGTGACGCTTCAACACGAACGAGCACGCAGGTGCGCGAGGACCATGGTTCCGAATGCGTACGGCAGATGCAAGGGCAGATGCACGTGCACGCGCCGGACCTGTCCGACCCCGTGCCGTTTCTTGACCATATCTTCCACGGATCTCTCCCACGGCCTTCCCAAGGGCTTCTCATTTCCGTAATCGAATGAGTACGGGCTGAAGCGTTTTGGTGGCAGAATCCGGCACTTGGAGTTCGGGGGTGCTCCAGGCTGTAAGGGACGGAACGCGATGAACGGCGATGGATGGGGAGGGCTGGAGTCGTGACCGCAGGTGAGTCGTGGGCCGAAGGGCCAGGTGGCGGTTCCGTGGTGCGGCGCATCCTGTTGGGCTCGCAGCTGAGGAGGCTGCGCGAATCGCGCGGCATCACCCGCGAAGCAGCCGGCTACTCGATCCGCGCATCGGAGTCAAAGATCAGCCGCATGGAGTTGGGACGGGTGAGCTTCAAGGCCAGGGACGTCGAGGACCTGCTCACGCTCTACGGAGTCGCCGACGAAGCCGAACGCGGACCCCTGCTCGGCCTCGCCAAGGAGGCCAACGTCGCCGGGTGGTGGCACAGTTACGGCGACGTGCTGCCCGGCTGGTTCCAGACATATGTGGGACTGGAGGGCGCGGCCTCGCACATCCGGATCTACGAGGTCCAGTTCGTCCACGGCCTGCTGCAGACCGAGGCGTACGCCCACGCCGTCGTCGCCCGAGGCATCCCGAACGCCCCGCGGGCGGAGATCGACCGCCGGGTGGCCCTGCGCCTGGAGCGCCAGAAGGTGCTCGTCTCGGAGCGCGCCCCGCATCTGCACGCGGTGCTCGACGAGGCGGCGCTGCGCCGGCCGTACGGCGACCGTGAGGTCATGCAGGGGCAGTTGAGGCATCTGATCGAGATCTCCGAGAACCCGAACGTCACCCTTCAGGTGATGCCGTTCAGCTTCGGCGGGCACGCGGGTGAGAGCGGTGCGTTCACCCTGCTGCGGTTCCCGGAGTCGGACCTGTCGGACATCGTCTATCTGGAGCAGCTCACCAGCGCCCTCTATCTCGACAAGCGCGAGGAAGTCGCCCAGTACGAGCGGGTCATGAAGCGTCTGCAGGAGGACAGCCCGGATTCGGCCGAGAGCCGTGACGTTCTGCGTGGTCTACTCCAACTGATCTGAAACGACAGTACGATGACGTGACGTCAGGCATCTGCTTCTGCGATGGGAATCGGATCACATGTCCTTCTTCACCGAGCTGGCCCACCAGTACATCGATGGCGAGTGGAGGCCTGGCAGCGGCTCCTGGGACATCATCGACTTCAATCCGTACGACGGCGAGAAGCTCGCCTCGATACCCGTCGCCACCGCCGTCGAGGTCGACCAGGCCTATCGCGCGGCCGAGCGCGCGCAGGTTGCCTGGGCCGAGACCAACCCCTATGCCCGGCGGACGGTGTTCGAGAAGGCGCTGCGCGTCATCGAGGACCGTGAGCAGGAGATCACCGAGACGATCATCGCCGAGCTCGGCGGCACCCATGTCAAGGCGGCCTTCGAACTCCACCTCGCCAAGGAGTTCCTGCGCGAGGCGATGCAGCTGGCGCTGCGGCCCGAGGGCCGGATCCTCCCCTCGCCGGTCGACGGCAAGGAGAACCGCGTCTACCGCCTCCCGGTCGGTGTCGTCGGTGTGATCAGCCCCTTCAACTTCCCCTTCCTGCTGTCGATCAAGTCGGTCGCCCCCGCCCTCGCACTGGGCAACGCGGTGGTCCTCAAGCCCCACCAGAACACGCCGATCTGCGGCGGCTCGCTGGTGGGCAAGCTCTTCGAGGACGCGGGTCTGCCGCCCGGCGTGCTGAACGTCGTCATCACCGACATAGCCGAGATCGGTGACGCGCTCCTCGAGCACCCGGTGCCGAGGGCCATCTCCTTCACCGGTTCCGACAAGGTGGGGCGTCATGTCGCCACTGTCTGCGCGGCCAGTTTCAAGCGCGCCATCCTCGAACTCGGCGGCAACAGCGCGCTGATCGTGCTCGACGACGCGGACATCGACTACGCGGTCGACGCGGCGGTCTTCAGCCGTTACGTGCACCAGGGCCAGGTCTGCATGGCCGCTAACCGGGTGCTGGTGGACCGCTCGGTGGAGAAGGAGTTCACCGAGAAGTTCGTCGCCAAGGTGCGCACGCTGAAGGTCGGTGACCCGTCGGACCCGACGACGCACATCGGTCCGCTCATCAACTCCCAGCAGGCCGACGCGGTGACGGCGCTCGTCGACCAGACGGTCGAGGCCGGGGCGACCGCCCTGCTGCACGGCGGCGCCGAGGGCAATCTGGTCTCGCCGTCCGTGCTCACGGGCATCGCGACCGACTCACCGATCCTGGGCCAGGAGATCTTCGGCCCGGTGGCGCTGATCGTGCCGTTCGACGGGGAGGACGAGGCGGTCAGGATCGCCAACGACACCCCGTACGGGCTGTCGGGCGCCGTGCACACCGCGGACATCGAGCGGGGTGTACGGATCGCCAAGCGCATCGAGACCGGCATGATCCACATCAATGACGGCACCGTGCACGACGAGCCGATCGTGCCGTTCGGCGGCGAGAAGCACTCCGGCAGCGGACGGCTGAACGGCGAGTCGATGATCGAGGCGTTCACCACCCAGAAGTGGATCTCGGTGCAGCACGGGCGCTCGCGCTTCCCGTTCTAGGCCCGGACAGCGCCTGGCGGTACGTGCCCGGGCGCGGGTCGCGTACTCCCGGCCGGGTGATCCGGTACGCACTTTTCTCCACCGCGGACCCTTGAGGACAGAAGCTGTCCGCAAGGGTCCGTAGTGTCGTTGGTGTCGGAAGGAGGCGGAAGGCGTTGCCCCCGGTCTCCTCGCAGCAGCCTGAAAGGCGGACACCATGGTCACTCACGTTCCCGCGGAGGCCCGTGGCGACGAGCGCGGTGCGCTCCTCGCCTTCGTCGAGGCACAGCGCGGCGCGATCCGCCGGTCGGTCCTCGGGCTGACGGAGGAGCAGGCCGCGAGCCGCCCGAGCGCCAGCGAGCTCACGCTCTCCGGACTGCTCAAGCACGTCGCCGAGATGGAGCTGAACTGGCTGCGCATGGCGCAGGAGCGCCCCAACGAGAAGGCGCGCACCGAGGAGACGTGGGGCGACAGCTTCCGCCTGGTCGACGGCGAGACGATCCCCGGGACACTTGCCTTCTGGAAGTCGGTCGCCAAGGAGACCGAGGAGTTCATCCGGTCGGTCCCGACCCTGGACGACACCTTCCCGCTGCCCGAGGCGCCCTGGTTCCCCACGGACGGAAGGGTGTCGATGCGCTGGCTGCTGGTGCACCTCGTGGAGGAGATCGGCCGGCACGCGGGCCACGCGGACATCATCCGCGAATCGCTGGACGGCAAGGGCGCGTTCGACCTGGTCGCGCTGGAGAGCGGCCAGAGCTGGGGCTGAGCGCACGCGGGCGGAGGCGGGCCGGAGCTGCGGCCGGGACGGCGAGGCCCGGCCGCAGCTCCGCGGGAGCCTCGGGGCAGGGCCCGCAGCTCCGCGGAGCCTCCGGGTCAGGGTCCCAGCTCCGCGCGAGTCTCAAGCGATCGGGCCCCAGCTCGGCCACGGCCTCGACGGTCAGGTCCGTAGGTGCGGGTGCGCCCCGCCCCGTCAGGCCCGCAGCTCCGACAGTCGCTCCAGGCTGTCGCGCGCCGATGCGCTCTCCTCGTCGGTGAGCCGCACCGCCTCGGCCCGCTCCAGCAGCGACCGCGCCGCCTCCTCGTCCCCGAGCCGCAGGGCGATGTCGCCGCGCAGGACGAGCAGCCGCAACAGCTGCACCGGGGTGGGCCGTTCGTCATCCAGCCCGAGCACCCGGTCGATGATCTTCGCCGCGCCCGGCAGATCCTCCTTGGAGTCGGCGAACAGGTCCGCCATGTGCAGGGCCCGGGCGAACGTCTCCTTGGGGGCCGGCCGATGGCTCTGGTCCTCGTCGGTCTTCTGGCCGACCCGGATGGAGTTGCCGCCGGGGTCGGTCATCAGGAACTGCCGCACCCCGTACGACATGTCCTTGAGCGGTCCGATGCGTGGCAGCCCGCGCAGCGGGATCCTTCCGTACGCCGCCTTGAGGCCCGCGCGGAACGTCGTGTGCAGCGTGTCGACGTCGTCGGTGAGGATGTAGCAGCCGGAGTAGGACTCCTTCGGGTCGTACGCCTTCATGCCGAAGAACTGGAGCTCGACGGGCCCTCGCTCGACGACCGCGTAGGCGTAGGGGCTCTTCTGAAGGAAAGTCGTCTCGAAACCCAGGGCGGTGTAGAAGTCGACCACCGGCTGGATCGTCCGGCACGGGAGGAGCGGGATGGTCTTCTCGGTCATGCCGCGTAGTCTAGTCAAAGTTGAATAGAAGGGAGTCCCGGCTGATGTCAGCGATCCGTCTGCTGGTCCTCGGTGCGGTGCGTCAGCACGGGCGGGCGCACGGCTACCAGGTCCGCAACGACCTGGAGTACTGGGGCGCGCACGAGTGGTCCAACGCCAAGCCCGGCTCGATCTATCACGCGCTCAAGCAGATGGCGAAGCAAGGGCTGTTGCACGCCCATGAGATCGCGCCGTCCACGGCCGGCGGTCCGCCGCGCACCGAGTACGAGATCACCGAGAAGGGCACCGAGGAGTTCCTTCAGCTGCTGCGGGAGTCCCTGACCTCGTACGACCAGAAGATGGACGTCCTGTCGGCCGCGGTCGGCTTCATCGTCGACCTGGAGCGCGCGGAGGCCGTGGCCCTGCTGGAGGAGCGGGTGCGCGGCATGGAGGAGTGGCGCTCGGCGGTGACCGAGTACTACACGCCGGAGGAGGGGCCCGAGTCGCTCGGCCACATCGGCGAGATCATGAACCTCTGGGTCGCCTCGGCCGACTTCGGCGCCGAGTGGACCCGCGGTCTGATCCGGCGGATCGAGGCCGGCGCGTACACCTTCGCCGGTGAGGGCGAGCCCTTCGTCGGGGTGCTCGCCGAGGGTGAGGAGAACCCGTATGCGACGGGCGAACCGCACGAGGGCGATCTGGGCTGACGGGCTCGGGCCGACAGGATTCGTCGGCTAATCAAGTTTGACCAATCGCGGGTCCGGGGATACCTTCCCCTCTGTAGTCAAGTTTGACTACTTGCCTTGAGGGTGCTGGAGGAGACGCATGACGGACGCGATCGTCGTCGAGGGCGCGCGCAAGCGGTACGGGGAGAAGAAGGCACTGGACGGACTGGACCTGACGGTGGCCGGCGGCACGGTGCACGGCGTGCTCGGGCCCAACGGCGCGGGCAAGACCACCGCCGTGCGCATCATGGCGACCCTGCTGCGCCACGACGAGGGCACCGTGCGGGTCGCGGGGCACGACGTACGGACCGATGCGGCGGCCGTCCGGCGGCGGATCGGACTGCTCGGTCAGCACGCCGCGGTCGACGAGGAACTCGGTGGCCGGCAGAACCTGGAGATGTTCGGGCGGCTGCATCATCTGGGCGCGCGCAGAGCGGGCACGCGGGCCGACGAACTGCTCGAGCGATTCGGGCTCGCCGACACCGGGCGCAAGGCGGTCAAGCAGTACAGCGGCGGTATGCGTCGGCGGCTCGACCTGGCCGCCTCGCTGATCACGGACCCGCAGGTGCTGTTCCTCGACGAGCCGACGACCGGGCTCGACCCCCGCGGCCGGGCCGAGGTGTGGAGCGCGGTCCGCTCGCTGGTCGGCGGCGGCACGACCGTTCTGCTGACCACGCAGTATCTGGAGGAGGCCGACCAGCTGGCCGACCGGATCTCGGTCATCGACGCCGGCCGGGTCGTCGCGGACGGCACGGCCGACCAGCTGAAGGCCAAGCTCGGCGGCGACCGCATCGACGTGGTCCTGCGCGATGCGGCCGATCTGCCCCGGGTGGCGCCGCTGCTGACCGGTGAGACGACCGTGGACGAGGACCGGCGGCTGATCAGCGCCCCCGTGAGCGACCGGATGGCCGCACTGACCGAGACCGTACGGGCGCTGGAGGCGGCCGGAATCGACGCGGAGGACGTCGCACTGCGCCGGCCCACCCTCGACGAGGTCTTTCTGCATCTCACGAAGGAGGCCTCGGCATGAGCACCTATGCCCTCACCGACTCCTGGACCATGACCCGGCGCGAACTCGCGCACTGGGCGCGGCAACCGGTGCAGGTCGTCGTCGGCCTGGTCTTCCCGGTGATGCTCCTGCTGATGTTCGGCTATCTCATCGGCGGCGGCCGCGGCGTCGAGGGCGCCTACGTCAACTACCTCGTCCCCGGCATGCTCGCGCTGACCATGGCCTTCGGTCTCGAGGCGACGATGCTCGCGGTCACCCAGGACCTCAACAAGGGGGTGATCGACCGGTTCCGCTCGATGCCGATGGCCGACTCGGCGGTGCTGGTCGGCCGCAGTACGGCGGACATGCTCCAGTCGGCGCTCAGCCTGCTGGTGATGACCGGCGTCGGATACGCCATCGGCTGGCGCTGGCACGGCTCGTTCGTCGCGTTCCTCGGGGCACTGGGACTGCTCCTGCTGCTGCGCTTCGCGATGCTGTGGATCGGCATCCACCTGGCGATGGTCGCCGGAAAGCCCGAGATGGTGCAGGCCGTGCAGATCCTGGTGTGGCCGGTCGGCTTCCTCTCCAACGCGTTCGCGGCACCGGAATCGATGCCGGGCTGGCTGGGCGCGGCGGTCCAGTGGAACCCCATGTCCGCGACGGCCACGGCCGTACGCGACCTGTCCGGCATCCCGGTGGACGGCGGCTGGGCGGCCGAGCACGCCCAACTCCTCGCCATGCTGTGGCCGGTGCTGCTGGTCGGGGTCTTCTTCCCGCTGGCCGTACGGAGGTTCCGCCGGCTCAGCCACTGACCCCGACCGCGGCTCGGTGAGGGACGTCAGTGATGGAAGGCTGTCTCCGCCGTCGTGTCCCTCTCCATGGGATGCGACTGGCGGCGCAGTTCGGGCAGCAGGTCGTGCACGGACTCCATCAGCAGTGCGCCGAGGTCCGACGAGAAGCCGTTGCGGCAGACGATGCGCAGGACGGACAGGTCCTCACGGTTCTTCGGGAAGGTGTACGCGGGCACCAGCCAGCCGCGCTCGCGCAGTCGGCGGGACACGTCGAAGACGTCGAAGTTCTTCACGCCCGGCGCTGTCGTGAGGGCGAACACCGGCAGCTCGTCACCGTGGGTCAGGAGGCGGAAGTCGTCGATGGCCTCGAACTGGTTCGCCAGCAGGCGCGCCACGTCCCGGGTCGTCTGCTGCACCTCCCGGTATCCCTCCCGCCCGAGTCTGAGGAAGGTGTAGTACTGCGCCACTACCTGGGCGCCGGGCCGGGAGAAGTTGAGCGCGAAGGTCGGCATGTCGCCGCCCAGGTAGTTGACCCGGAACACCAGCTCCTCGGGCAGCAGTTCCGGCGAGCGCCACAGCGCCCAGCCCACGCCCGGGTAGACGAGGCCGTACTTGTGTCCCGAGGTGTTGATCGAGGACACCCGCGGCAGCCGGAAGTCCCACACCAGGTCCTCGTCGACGAACGGTGCGACCATCGCGCCGGACGCCCCGTCGACATGGACCGGCACGTCCAGGCCCGTGCGCTCCTGCAGCGCGTCCAGGACGGCGCAGACCTCGGCGATCGGCTCGTAGGACCCGTCGAAGGTCGAGCCGAGGACCGCCACCACACCGATGGTGTTCTCGTCGCACAGATCGGCGGCGGCCTGCGGGTCGAGATGGAAGCGATCGCCCTCCATCGGCACCAGCCGCGGTTCGATCTCCCAGAAGTTGCAGAACTTGTCCCAGCAGACCTGGACGTTGATGCCCATGACCAGGTTCGGACGCGCCCCCGGATAGCGATCGGCGTTCCGCTTCATCCAGCGGCGCTTGAGGGCCATGCCGGCGAGCATGCACGCCTCGCTGGACCCGGTCGTCGAACAGCCCACCGTGCTGGCGGGATCCGGTGCGTTCCACAGATCGGCGAGCATGGCCACACAGCGCCGCTCCAGTTCGGCCGTCCGCGGGTACTCGTCCTTGTCGATCATGTTCTTGTCCCGGCACTCGCTCATCAGCACACCGGCCTGCGGTTCCATCCAGGTGGTGACGAAGGTGGCGAGGTTCAGCCGGGAGTTGCCGTCGAGCATCAGCTCGTCGTGGACCAGGCGGTAGGCCGTCATGGAGGGCACGGGCCCGTCCGGCAGCCGGTGCGTGGGAGGGGCCACCGTCATGCCGCTGACCGGGTCGGCCGCCCCGTAGAAGGGGTTCAGCGAGAGCCTGCGGTGTTCCTCGCCCTTGTCGGAGGACTCGTCCGCACCCTTGTGGAGTGCCATGCGCTCGCCGCCCTTCGTGTCGCGCGCCCAGTGCGCTCGGTTTCCAGGCTCATACGGGCCACGCGCTCACGCAACGTGAGACGGCGGTCCGTATGCGTGACGCAAGCCGCGGGATCGGCGGGCGTTCCCCGGCGCGGCGGTGAGGCAATCGGCGCTCCCGACCCGGCGCTCCCGGACCCGGCGCTCCCGGACCCGGCGCTCCCGGACCGGGTGCTCCCCGACCCGGCGCTCCCGGACCCGGCGGTCGTTCCCGGGCCCGGACATCCCCTGCCCCGTGCGTCACAGGCGCGCGATCACCGCGGCCGTGCCGTACGCGCAGACCTCGGTGCCCACGTCCGCCGCCTCCGAGACGTCGAAGCGGAACATCAGCACGGCGTTGGCGCCGCGCGCCCGCGCCTGCTCGGTCAGCCGCTCCATCGCCTGGTTGCGGGTCTCGACGAGGGTCTTGGTGAGGCCCTTCAGCTCGCCGCCGATCATCGACTTGAGGCCGGCGCCGATCTGGCTGCCGAGGTGACGCGAACGCACGGTGAGGCCGAAGACCTCGCCGATGATCTCCTGTACCTGGTACCCGGGTACGTCGTTCGTGGTGACGACGATGACGTCCGCGTGCGGGCGCTGGCCGCCGCCGTAGTCCTCGATGCCCATCTTGTCCACCTTTCGCGAGCCGGTGACGGGAGCTATGACGCACAGCTTTGTCCCAGCCGGGGCACAGTGCATCCTGAGCGCACCGGCGGAACGCGGAACCTGCCCGACGCGTTGATAGTTTTGTGCGGGCGACATGCCGATAGCCGATCGACGCCTACCTACTCAGGAGCCCGGACCTCGTGACTACCCTTGCGCTCGGACCGAGCTGGCTGGACCCGGACTATCTGATCGGGACCTTCGGCCTCATCGGCGTCCTGGTCATCGTCTTCGCCGAGTCCGGTCTGCTCATCGGCTTCTTCCTGCCCGGCGACTCGCTGCTGTTCACCACCGGTCTGCTGGTGACGACGAACAAGCTCGACTATCCGCTGTGGCTGGTCTGTCTGCTCATCGTGCTGGCGGCCGTGATCGGTGACCAGGTCGGTTATCTCTTCGGCCGCAAGGTCGGACCCTCACTCTTCAAGCGCCCGGACTCCAAGCTCTTCAAGCAGGAGAACGTCGAGAAGGCGCACGACTTCTTCGAGAAGTACGGCCCCAAGTCGCTGGTCCTCGCGCGCTTCGTGCCCATCGTGCGGACGTTCACGCCGATCATCGCCGGTGTGAGCCGGATGAACTACCGCTCGTTCATCACCTTCAACATCATCGGCGGCACCCTGTGGGGTGCGGGCGTGACGCTGCTCGGTGCCGCGCTGGGCAAGGTCGAGTTCGTGCACCAGCACATCGAGGCGATCCTGATCCTCATCGTGCTCGTCTCGGTGCTGCCGATCGCGATCGAGTTCCTGCGGGCCCGCTCCAAGAACAAGAAGGCCGCGGTCTCCGCGCCGGACTCGGACATCCCGCCGGCCCGCGGCGGCCGCCACGCCAAGCGCTGAACACCGAACGCGCGGCCGGCCGAGTGGGCCGGCCGCGCACCCCACGTCGTACGGACCCGGCCGCGCACCCCACGTCGTACGGACCCGGCCGCGCACCCCACGTCGTACGGACCCGGCCGCGCACCCCACGTCGTACGGACTAGAAACCGCGGGTCCGCTTGGCCGCGCGGCGCTCCGACGGTGCCGTGACACCCGGCAGCCGGAAGAACAGCCGGGAGACCTCGCCGCCGAGGTTCACCCCGATCGCGATGGCCAGCGCCAGCGCCGCCGCCTTGGACAGTGAGGCGAGGCCCGCGTTCAGATCGCCCCGCGCGATCTCCAGCAGCCCGAAGTACGTCGCGCTACCGGGCAGCAGCGGCCCGATCGCGGCGGTGACGTACGGCAGCGCGGAGGCGAAGCGGTAGCGCGACAGCACCTGCCCGAAGAGACCCACCAGCCCGGCCGCGGCGGCCGTGGCGGCGACCGGCGGGACGTTCGCGGTGTCCGCGAGCGCGCCGTAGACCACCCAGGCGACGCCGCCGTTGAGCGTGACCAGCAGCACGGTGTCGCGCTCCTGCTGGAGCATCACGGCGAAGCACAACGACAGCGCCATCGCGGCCAGCGTCTGGATCACCGGCCGCTCCACGCTGTGGATGGCCGTCTCGGGGTTGAGCGCCGCGTCCAGCGCCAGCCCCAGGTAGAGCACGCTGAGCACCCCGACGACGATGCCGACGACGAGGTAGCCGACCTCCAGGAGGCGGGCGGCGGCGGTGATGTAGAAGCCGGTCAGGCCGTCCTGGACGCCGGCGACCAGCGCCCGCCCCGGGATCAGGGCGAACAGTCCACCGGTGATCACCGCGGACGCCCGGACCTCCAGCGGTGACAGGGTCAGCGCGACCCCCATCGCGGCCGGGGGCATGGCCGCCGCCACGAACTGGTAGAACTCCGGCAGCCCGCGGCCCGCGCACAGCCACGCCAGCCGGTCGCCGAGCATGGCACTGATCGCCGCGGCCAGGAACACCAGCACATTGCCGCCGACCAGCACGGATGCCGCCCCGGCCAGCAGTCCGCCGGACAGCGTCAGCGCCCAGCCGGGGAAGGGGTGCCGGTTCCTGCGGATCTCCGCGAGCGTCCGGTACGCCTCCTCCAGGGAGACCTCGCTCTCCTCCGAGCTGATCTCGTGGATCAGCCGGTACACGGCGGCGAGTCGGGTGTAGTCGGTGCCCCGCCGGCGTACGGTCCGGTTCGCCGTCACGGGGTCGTCGACCAGCGAGGGCTGATAGGTGATCGACAGCAGCGTGAAGGTGACCGTGGGCTCGCAGCGGTCGAGACCGTACGAACGGGAGATGGCGAACATCGCCGCCTCGACGTCCTCGGCGCCCTCGCCGCCCGCCAGCAGCAGCTCGCCGATACGCAGCGTCAGGTCGAGCACCCTCGGCACGGCCGGGCCTGCGTCGTCCTGCTTCTGGACCGTGTCCGGGACCGGGCGCTCGCCCACCGGGATCTTCAGCATGGCCCGCATGCGGTCCTGCCACGGGAGATCCTTGGTCAGCCTGACCATCGGGATGCCCTGCGCGGGTGTGAAGGCGGGTGGTGAGTGCCGGGCCCTGTAGGTGCGCGGCGGAGCGAAAGCGGAACCTTCCGGCTCGGCCGGAGCCTCCGGGGCGAACCCGGCCGGAACCGCGAATTCCGATGTGGTGGTCGGATCCTCGTCGGCCGTATCGGGCTGGCCCACTCCCGTGGGTGGGGCAAAGGCGCTGTGCGCCTCGTCGGACTGAGGCTTCCGGTCTTCCGGACCCTCCGGCTCCGCCACCACGTGCTGCCCTCGCTCCCTCTTGTTCCGGCCTGTCACCCAGTATGTGCACGGACCCCCGGGCACACGCACGGCGGGCGGGACCCGCGGGCACACGCACGGCGGGCGGGACACCCTGAGGTGTCCCGCCCGCCGTCTTCTGACCGCTGTCGGCTGCGTTATGCGCGCCGGATGATCAGTGCGCGCCGCCCTGCGCCTCGAGGCGCTTGTAGGAGGCCTCGATCTCGGCCTCGGCCTCGGTGCGGCCGACCCAGTTCGCGCCCTCCACGGACTTGCCGGGCTCCAGGTCCTTGTAGACCTCGAAGAAGTGCTGGATCTCCAGGCGGTCGAACTCGGAGACGTGGTGGATGTCCCGAAGGTGCTCGACGCGCGGGTCGGAGGCCGGGACGCACAGCAGCTTGTCGTCGCCGCCCGCCTCGTCGGTCATCCGGAACATGCCGATCGCGCGGCACTTGATGAGACAGCCGGGGAAGGTCGGCTCGTCGAGGATGACCAGGGCATCCAGCGGGTCACCGTCCTCGCCGAGGGTGTTCTCCACGAACCCGTAGTCGGCCGGGTAGCTGGTCGAGGTGAAGAGTCGACGGTCAAGGCGGATACGACCGGTCTCGTGGTCCACCTCGTACTTGTTCCTCGACCCCTTCGGGATCTCGATGGTGACGTCGAACTCCACGGGTGGCTCCTCCATGATCAACACATAGGTCTGGTGGTTAAGTGTCCCTCACGCACGTGTGTGATCGCGAAAGGGGCTGGTGCGAGGTGCCAGTGGTCAGGACATGGCAGCTCACCGCGGGCGCGGCCGTGGTCGGGCTCGCCCTGGCTGCCGGGGCGGTGGCCGCGGCCGGCCCCTGGGACTCCGGTCAGCGTAAGGCCGAGAGGGAGTGGGCGGCCGCCCGGAGCCAGGGTGGTGGCGTACATCACCCCAGGCCGGTGCCGGGACGGCCGCAGCCGGCGCCCAGCGCACCCGGTGTCCTCACGGCGCTCGGCATCCCGGCGACGGCTCCCGCCACTGCGCCGGCGGCCGCTCCGGCCGACCTCGCAAAGGAGCTCCTCCCGCTGCTCGGCGACCCCGGGCTCGGCACGGTGCAGACGGCCTCCGTCGTCGACCTCGCCACCGGCCGTGCGCTGTACGGGAAGGGGGCCGCCACCCCGATGACCCCCGCCTCCACGATCAAGATCGCCACCTCCGTCGCCGCCCTCAGCGCGCTCGGCCCCGATCACCGCATCCCCACCACGGTCACCGCCTCCAAGGACGGCACGGTGCTCACTCTGGTCGGCGGCGGGGACGCCGGCCTGGACCGGGCCCGCCTGGGCGCGCTCGCCGAGCGGACGGCGCGTGCGCTGAAGGCCCGCGGCACCACCGCGGTGCGCCTCGCCTACGACGTCTCGCTCTACAAGGGCCCGGTGCGCCACCCCATCGGCAGGAACGGCAACCTCGCGCCGGTCACCCCGCTGATGCTCCACGAGGGCCGGATCGACGAGCGCAGCACGAAGGACTCCGAGCGCTTCGAGGACCCCGCGCGCGAGGCGGCCCGCGCCTTCGCGCAGTTGCTGAAGGACCGCGGCCTCACGGTCGCGGCCGAGCCCGCGCCCGGGCGGCCCGCGGCGGGTTCGAAGCCCGTCGCCGAGGTGCTCTCGGATCCCCTCTCCGCCCTCGTCGAGCGGCTGTTGACCGAGAGCGACAACGACCTCGCGGAGGCCGTCGCCCGTCAGACCGCCCTGGCGACCGGCCAACCGGCGAGCTTCGCGGGCGCCGAGCGGGCCGTGACCGCGCAACTCAAGAAGCTGAAGCTGCCGTTGGCGGGCGCCCGCTTCGCCGACGGCAGCGGGCTGAACCGCGCCGACCGGCTCTCCGCGGGGCAGCTCACCGCCCTGCTGGCCCTCGCGGCCGACCCGGACCGTCCCGGACTGCGCCCGGTGCTCACGGGCCTCCCCGTCGCCGGCTTCACCGGAACCCTGTCGGGCCGCTACGGCGCCACCTCGCCGGGCACCGGCCTCATCCGCGCCAAGACCGGCACCCTGAGCCAGGTGAACTCCCTGGCGGGAACGGTCGTCGCCCCGGACGGACGACTCCTCGCCTTCGCCTTCATGGCGGGCGGCACACCCAGCCGGGAATCCGCCCAACCCGCCCTGGACCGGCTCGCGGCGGCACTCGCCACGTGAGGCCCGTGGCCGACCGGCGTCTCCCGACACCTCACCGTCCCGCGGGCCCACCACGTACGGTTGACGCATGACGAGCATCGGTGGTGCCGAGATGGTCGACTGGAACCTCGCCGTGGCGACCGCGACCCGCTTCGTGCGGCCCGGGCCCGAAGTGACCCGGGAGGAGGCGCGGGCCGTCGTCGCCGAGCTGCGACGGCATGCCAAGGCCTCGGAAGAGCATGTGCGCGGCTTCACGCGAATGATCCCCGAAAGCCATCAGCCCGAGGACACCCCGGTCCTGGTCGTGGACCGGGCCGGCTGGGTGCGGGCGAACGTCGCGGGCTTCCGCGAACTGCTCAAGCCCCTGCTGGAGAAGATGCAGGAGCGCCGCCCCGGCGGCCCCGGCGGTGCGGTCCTGGGCGCGGTCGGCGGCAAGGTCACCGGCGTCGAGCTGGGCATGCTGCTCTCCTTCCTGGCTTCCCGGGTCCTCGGTCAGTACGAGACCTTCGCCCCCGCCACCCGTGAGCTGCCCGCGGGGTCCAACGGCGGCGGACGCCTCCTGCTGGTCGCGCCGAACATCGTGCATGTGGAGCGCGAGCTGGAGGTCGATCCGCACGACTTCCGGCTCTGGGTCTGTCTCCACGAGGAAACGCACCGCACGCAGTTCACCGGCGTGCCGTGGCTGCGCGACCACCTCGAGGGCGAGATCCAGTCATTTCTCGGGGAGACCGAGGTCGACCCGATGACCGTCCTGGAGCGTCTGCGGGAGGCGGCCCAGTCGCTGTCCGGCGCCCGTCCCGAGGGCGAGGAGGACGAGGGCCGCTCGATCGTCGAGTTGGTGCAGACCCCGGCCCAGCGGGAGATCCTCGGCCGGCTGACCGCCGTGATGTCCCTTCTGGAGGGGCACGCCGACTTCGTGATGGACGGCGTGGGTCCCGACGTCGTGCCCTCCGTGGCGGAGATCAGGGAGAAGTTCCAGCAGCGCAGGGCGCGTGGCGCGAGCCGGCTGGACCAGGCGCTGCGCAAACTTCTCGGACTCGACGCCAAGCTGCGCCAGTACCGCGACGGTGAGCGTTTCGTCCGGGCTGTCGTGGAGGAAGTCGGTATGGACGGCTTCAACCGCGTCTGGACGTCCCCGAACACTCTCCCGACCAAGGCGGAGATCGCCAAACCGGCGGACTGGGTCGCGAGGGTGCACCGTAAAGCAGAGTCCTGAACCGGAGGCAGCCGCACGCCCTGGTAATCACCCATCCGAGGGACCGTGGGCCGTTGGCAGGCGTGCAATGCTCGGAGAACGGCTCGGTTCTGTCACCATCGACGCACTCTGAGTGACTGAACCTCCTCCCGACTCCGACCGAGGCACCCCCCCAATTCCACGAAGGGCACCGGACATGGGTCCCCATCCTGCGGTCGCGGCGATACGCCTGGCGGTCCGCCGCGTACTCCACGACGTACTCACCGAGCACACCGAGACAAACGAACACTCCCCCCGGCTCGAGCGCACCCTGAGCCATGCGGCCGCCGCACCCTCCGGGTCCCACCTGCCCGGCCGGTCCGCTCTGCCCGCCGACGAGCCCCTCGTGCTCGTGGCCTGCTCCGGCGGCGCCGACTCCATGGCGCTCGCCTCCGCGCTCGCCTTCGAGGCACGCAAACTCTCCGTCCGGGCCGGTGGCGTCACCGTCGACCACGGCCTCCAGGACGGCTCAGACCTCCGCGCGGCCGAAGTCGCCGCCCGCCTCGGCTCGCTGGGTCTCGACCCCGTCGAGTCCATCACCGTCCGCGTCGGCCGCGAAGGCGGACCCGAGGCCGCGGCCCGCGACGCGCGGTACGCGGCGCTGGACGACGCGGCCGAACGCCACGGCGCCGCCGCAGTGCTCCTCGGCCACACGCGTGACGACCAGGCCGAAACCGTCCTGCTGGGCCTGGCACGCGGTTCCGGGACCCGCTCGCTGTCCGGAATGGCGGCCGTCTCGGGGGCGGCCGGGCGTTACCGCAGACCCTTCCTCCAGCTCGACCGGCAGACCGCCCGCAAGGCCTGCATGGCCCAGTCGCTGCCCGTCTGGGACGACCCGCACAACGCCGATCCGGCGTACACCCGCTCCCGGCTGCGCCACGAGGGCCTGCCCGCCCTGGAGAAGGCGCTCGGCAAGGGTGTCGTCGAGGCCCTGGCCCGTACCGCGCAGCTCTCCCGCGACGATGCCGACGCCCTCGACACCTGGGCCGCCGACGCGGACGCCTCCGTCCGTGACGACTCGGGCCGGCTGGAGTGCGCCAAGCTCTACGCCCTGCCGCCCGCCGTGCGCCGCCGGGTGCTGCGCCGGGCCGTGATCGAGGCCGGCGCCCCGGCCGGTTCGCTGTTCGCCCGTCACGTCGAAGAGGTCGACCGGCTGATCACCGGCTGGCGCGGCCAGGGGGCCATCAATCTGCCCGGCCGCGTCGAGGCGCGACGGCAGGGTGGCAGACTGGTCATTCGGCAAGGCTGACGCAGCGGCGCAAGCATCACGGCTGTGTCACCCCGGGGGAGACCCCGGGACCCCGGCAGACAGAAAGCGACCGCGTGAACGAGAAGGACTTGGGCACCGACCTTCAGTCGGTGCTCATCACCAAGGAAGAGATCGACGCGAAGCTGACGGAGCTCGCCGCGAAGATCGACGCGGAGTACGCGGGCAAGGATCTGCTCCTCGTCGGTGTGCTCAAGGGCGCGGTGATGGTGATGGCGGATCTGGCGCGCGCGCTGTCCACGCCCGTCACCATGGACTGGATGGCGGTGTCGTCGTACGGCGCGGGCACCCAGTCATCGGGCGTCGTCCGGATCCTCAAGGACCTGGACACCGACATCAAGGGCAAGCACGTCCTGATCGTCGAGGACATCATCGACTCCGGCCTCACGCTCTCGTGGCTGCTCTCGAACCTCGGATCGCGCGAGCCGGCCTCTCTCGAGGTCTGCACGCTGCTGCGTAAGCCGGATGCCGCAAAGGTCGCGATCGACGTGAAGTGGATCGGTTTCGACATCCCGAACGAGTTCGTCGTCGGGTACGGGCTGGACTACGCGGAGAAGTACCGCAACGTGCCGTTCGTCGGCACGCTCGCACCGCACGTCTACGGCGGCTGACGCCACCGGGAACCCTTGCCCCCTTCCCGCCGTTGGAGCATGGGAGGGCGGGTGTGTCAGCCGTACCGTGCGGTCACGGTGACGATGCTGGGGTACCGTCCGAAGAACAGTTAGCTTTAAATACAGAGCAATCTCACAGCAGCATTCACTACGGGCAGGAGGGACGGAGCGAATTCGCTCCGTATGGATGGACGTGAAGCGATACTTCCGTGGGCCGGTCATGTGGATCGTGCTGGCCGTCCTCGCCGTGGTCGTGTTGATGCAGGTCGTCGGCTCGTCCGGCGGCTACAAGACGGTGGACACCGGCGAGGTCGTCCAGGCGATCGACAAGAACCAGGTCGACCAGGTCAAGCTGACCACTGGCGACGAACAGATCATCAAGGTCGATCTGAAGGACGGCCAGAAGGTCAAGGGCAGCGACAAGATCCAGGCGAGCTACATCGGCACCCAGGGTGCCGATCTGGCGCAGACGCTGCAGACGAAGTTCGAGGCCGGTGACATCGAGAAGGGTTACACCGTCTCGCCGTCGAAGCAGAGCCCGTTCGTCTCGGTGCTGCTCTCGCTGCTGCCCTTCGTCCTCATCGTCGTGGTCTTCCTGTTCCTGATGAATCAGATGCAGGGCGGCGGCTCCCGAGTCATGAACTTCGGGAAGTCCAAGGCCAAGCTGATCACCAAGGACACTCCGAAGACGACCTTCGCCGATGTGGCGGGGTCCGACGAAGCCGTCGAGGAACTCCACGAGATCAAGGAGTTCCTGCAGGAGCCGGCCAAGTTCCAGGCCGTCGGCGCCAAGATCCCGAAGGGTGTGCTGCTCTACGGCCCGCCCGGTACGGGCAAGACGCTGCTCGCTCGCGCTGTCGCGGGCGAGGCGGGCGTCCCGTTCTACTCGATCTCCGGTTCCGACTTCGTCGAGATGTTCGTCGGTGTCGGTGCCTCCCGAGTCCGTGACCTCTTCGAGCAGGCCAAGGCGAACGCTCCGGCGATCGTCTTCGTCGACGAGATCGACGCCGTCGGCCGGCACCGCGGTGCGGGTCTCGGCGGTGGCCACGACGAGCGCGAGCAGACGCTCAACCAGCTGCTCGTCGAGATGGACGGCTTCGACGTGAAGGGCGGCGTCATCCTGATCGCCGCCACCAACCGGCCGGACATCCTCGACCCGGCGCTGCTGCGTCCGGGCCGGTTCGACCGGCAGATCGCGGTCGACCGTCCCGACATGCAGGGCCGTCTGGAGATCCTCAAGGTTCACCAGAAGGGCAAGCCGGTCGCTCCGGACGTCGACCTGGGTGCTGTCGCCCGTCGTACGCCGGGCTTCACCGGCGCGGACCTGTCCAACGTGCTGAACGAAGCGGCGCTCCTCACGGCGCGCAGCAACAAGAAGCTCGTCGACAACAACGCGCTGGACGAGGCGATCGACCGTGTGGTCGCGGGCCCGCAGAAGCGGACCCGGATCATGTCGGACAAGGAGAAGAAGATCACCGCGTACCACGAGGGCGGACACGCCCTGGTCGCGGCGGCTTCACCGAACTCCGACCCGGTCCACAAGATCACCATCCTGTCCCGCGGCAGAGCCCTGGGCTACACGATGGTCCTGCCGGACGAGGACAAGTACTCGACCACGCGCAACGAAATGCTCGACCAGCTGGCATACATGCTGGGTGGGCGCGCGGCCGAGGAGCTCGTCTTCCACGACCCGACCACGGGCGCGGCGAACGACATCGAGAAGGCCACGGCCACGGCTCGCGCCATGGTCACGCAGTACGGCATGACCGAGCGTCTCGGCGCGATCAAGTTCGGTGGCGACAACTCCGAGCCGTTCCTGGGCCGTGAGATGGGTCACCAGCGCGACTACTCGGAAGAGGTCGCGGCCCTGGTCGACGAAGAGGTCAAGAAGCTCATCGAGACCGCCCACAACGAAGCGTGGGAGATCCTCGTCGAGAATCGCGACGTCCTCGACAACCTGGTGCTCCAGCTGCTGGAGAAGGAGACCCTCGGCAAGGAGCAGATCGCCGAGATCTTCGCCCCGATCGTGAGGCGCCCGGCCCGTCCGGCGTGGACGGGTTCCACCCGCCGCACGCCGTCCACGCGGCCGCCGGTGCTCTCGCCGAAGGAGCTGGCGCTGACCAACGGCGCGGTCGGTGCCAACGGCGCCGTCCCGACGGACACCTCCTCCGTGGAGGCGGTCCCGGAGGAGCGCCCGGAGAGCTGACCCGCCCGGGGTACCAAGCCCGGAATGGATGCCGCGCCCACCAGGTTCTAGCCTGGGGGCGCGGCATTCGTATGACCGCAGGCCAGAGCAAGAGGAACGAGGCACAGATGACCGACCCGGTGACGCTGGACGGCGAGGGCTCGATCGGCGAATTCGACGAGAAGCGCGCGGAGAACGCCGTACGGGAACTGCTCATCGCGGTCGGCGAGGACCCGGACCGTGAGGGCCTGCGGGAGACGCCGACGCGCGTGGCGCGGGCGTACCGGGAGATATTCGCGGGACTGTGGCAGCAGCCCGAGGACGTGCTGACGACGACGTTCGACCTCGGTCACGACGAGATGGTCCTGGTGAAGGACATCGAGGTGATGAGCTCCTGCGAGCACCATCTGGTGCCCTTCGTGGGAGTCGCCCATGTCGGCTACATCCCGTCCGTCGACGGCAAGATCACCGGTCTGTCGAAGATCGCCCGCCTCGTCGACGTCTTCGCGCGCCGGCCGCAGGTGCAGGAGCGGCTGACGACACAGATCGCCGACTCGCTGATGGAGATCCTGGAGCCGCGCGGTGTGATCGTGGTCGTGGAGTGCGAGCACATGTGCATGACGATGCGCGGGGTCCGGAAGCCGGGCGCGAAGACGATCACGTCCGCGGTGCGGGGGCAGCTGCGACACCCGGCGACGCGCAACGAGGCGATGAGCCTGATCATGGCGCGCTGACAGTCCGCCCGCGCCGGGCTGGTCCCTCGGCCCCGGCGCGCGGGCTCCTGCCCCGGCTCGGGTGAAGGCTTGCAGGGTCGGCCCCGCAGGGCATCGGCGGCAGGTCCCGGGTGATCAAGGCACGTGCTTTTACGGCGCCGGCCCCGAGGCGTCGAGCCCGGTGGGCTCCCGGACCCGTCACCGGACAGGGTGCCGCGCCCGCGAGCACCCCGGCGCGGCCCAAGCGCCCCTCACCGGACAAGATGCGGCGGCACCTCGCCGCCGACGGCCTACGCCGGGGCCGGGTCCTCGTCGTCGTCCTCGGGGAGCTTGCAGACCCGCTCCAGGAAGAACGCCGCCGCGATCACCGCGATGCCCGCGACGACCGAGAAGCCCGCGTAGACCGCCTGGTCGCGGCGCGCGGGGATGTCCAGGGAGCTCAGCAGGAACACTCCCGTGCCGCCGTACATCCCGCTCACCAGCGCCGCCACCAGCGCGCTCGCCTGGCCGAAGACCACCGCACGGGCCGCCATCAGCGGCTCGACGCCTTTCGCGCCGGGCCGGCGCTCGCGCTGGGCGCGGAGGCGGGCCCGCAGGGAGAGGGCGGTGGCGGTCAGGACGACCGCGATCACCGCCAGCACGATGGGTGCGGCCAGCGGGACACTCGGCAGGGTGCCGAACGACTCCCACAGGCGGGCGGCGCCCCAGGACAGCACTCCGGCCGCGGCGAAGAGACCGGCCAGTACACCGAGCCGTAGTTGCTTCACCGAGTGAGCCGCCCTTCCGTCCTGCTGCATCGCGCCTGTCGCATCACACCGTGCACCGCTCCGCAGAGCCTAACGACTACTCGGGCAGACGGAGTTCCAGGTCGGCGCGGGGAAGCACACCGTCCTGGCCGATGCCGTCCACGAGCTCCGCGACAGGCCCGTGGCCGGGCAGCTGGGCCTGCGGCTCCACGTCGTGCCACGGCACGAGGACGAAGGCGCGCTGATGCGCCCGCGGGTGCGGCAGGGTGAGCACCGGGTCGTCGGAGACCACGTCCGCGTACGCCACGATGTCGACGTCGATCGTCCGCGGACCCCAGCGCTCCTCCCGTACCCGGTCGAAGGCCTCCTCGATGGCCTGGCCGCGCTCCAGCAGCGAGGACGGCGGGAGGGTGGTCTTCACGAGGATCACGGCGTTGAAGTACGCGGGCTGCGAGCCGGGGTCCACACCCCACGGCTCCGTCTCGTACACCGGGGACACGGCCTTGACCCGCAGGCCCGGCGTGTCCTCCAGGGCGTCGATCGCGCCCTGGAGCGTCTCCAGCCGGTTCCCCAGGTTGGACCCGATGGAGATCACGGCACGTTTGGGGTTGGACAGGGTGACGTCCGCCGCGTCGACCTGCTCCACGACGGAGGCGGGCACCGGCTGCACGGTCGGGTCGCTCTGCGTCCCGTGCGGGAAGAACGCGGTCATACTCGGCTCCGGGTGATCGTGATGGTCACGTCGTCGAACGGCACGGTGATCGGGGCGTCCGGCTTGTGCACGACCACCTCGACCTCCTCGACACCGTCGTGCTTGAGGCACTGCTGGGCGATGCGCTCCGCCAGCGTCTCGATCAGGTCGACCGGGTCTCCCTCGACGACCGCGACGACCTCCTCCGCCACCACGCCGTAGTGCACGGTCTTCGCCAGGTCGTCGGCCTGCGCCGCGGGCCGGGTGTCGAGGCCGAGCACCAGGTCCACGATGAAGGTCTGGCCTTCCTCGCGCTCCCGGGGGAAGACGCCATGGTGCCCGCGGGCCTTGAGGCCGCGCAGCGCGACACGATCCACGCGAATCACTCCTGCTTCCTGTACTTGGCGGATGCGGGCACCGGCGCCGCGTGCGGGCGGGCCGGGTGCCCAGTCGAATCTACCTGCGAGCACCGGCCGCACTCGCCCATGGGGCCGCGCGGGGCTGTGGAGGCCGGGCGGCCCGCTCCTGGCCGGAGCGTCCGGTTCCCCGCCTCCAACGGTGCGCCTACCCCGTTACGAGGGGGACTCCTCGTCCTCCGCGTCGTCGCTTTCCGTCAGGACGGGTGATCCGTGATGTGACCAGATCCTCCATCCCTCGTCCGTGCGACGGAACACATTCGTGGCGACCACGAGCTGCCCGACGAGAGGACCGAGCTCGCCGCCGTCCTCGGCCGGGCCGCCGCTGAGGATGTTCTCCGTACACGTCACGAGGGCGGTGTCACCGACCAGGTTGACCTTGACGTCGGTCAGGAAGAACTGGATGTACTCGGTGTTCGCCATGATCAGGGCGTACGAGCGCAGCACCTCTCCGCGGCCCGACAGGACCGGCCAGCCGGGGTGGATGCACGAGATCTCGTCGTCCAGCCAGAGGCCGGAGAGCTTCTCGAAGTCGCCGCGCTCCATGGTCTCGTAGAACGTCGTGTTGGCCTCTTCGACCAGCTCGATGTCGGTACGGCTCACCGGGCGGCCCCGACGGCGCGCGCGACGCGGACGGCGTCGGCCGTGGCCCGCACCTCGTGGACGCGCACGGCCCAGGCGCCCTCGTAGGCGGCGATCGCGGAGATCGCGGCGGTGGCGGCGTCCCGTTCCCTCGCGGGTGGTGGGGCGTCGCCGTCCCGGGCGAGGACCCGGCCGAGGAAGCGTTTGCGGGACGCGGCGACGAGCAGCGGACGGCCGAGTGCGCGCAGGTCGGCGAGGTGGGCGACGAGGGCGAGATCGTGCTCCGCCTGCTTGGCGAAGCCGAGGCCCGGGTCGATGACGATCTGCTCGGGGGCGACACCGCCGGCGACGACGGCGTCCATGCGCTCCTTCAGTTCCGTGACGACCTCGGCGACCACATCCGCGTAGACGGCGCGGCTGTTCATGTCCTCACTGAAGCCGCGCCAGTGCATGACCACGAAGGGGACACCGGCGGCGGCGACGGCGGGGACCATCGCGGGGTCGGCGAGACCGCCGCTGACGTCGTTGACGAGTACGGCCCCGGCGGCGACGGCCTGCTCCGCGACGACGGCGCGCATGGTGTCGACGGAGACGGTGACCCCTTCCGCGGCAAGGCCCCGGACGACGGGGAGGACGCGGCGCAGCTCCTCGTCCTCGTCGACCCGGCTGGCGCCGGGACGGGTGGACTCACCGCCGACATCGACGAGGTCGGCGCCCGCGGTGACGAGGTCGAGGCCGCGTTTGACGGCGGCGGTCGTGTCGAACCAGCGGCCGCCGTCGGAAAAGGAGTCGGGCGTCACGTTCACGACCCCCATGACGGCACAGCGATCCCACTCCGGCAGCCCGCGCAACGTACTCATACGCCCAGCCTAGTGCCGCGACCGGCAAGCCCTGCCCTGTCGCGCCGACCCTGCGCGCACGCCTCCGTAGCCCTTCGGGCACGGGAGGTGCCCCCACGCCGCACGGGCCAAAAGCCCTGGTAGCTCCGCTGGAAGGACTACCGGCCGCCTGGCGAATCGCACGCACCGGACGCTCCCCCAACGCCCTGCGGGTGTGGGGGGACTCCCACTCCTCGACGGGCAAACACCGCCGGTCGCGGCACTGGGCCGCGGGCCGACGGCTCGCCCCGCGCGGCCGTGCCGCGGGGCACCTGCCGGGCCCCGCCGCAGGCCCCTCATGCCGCGCGGATCTCCCGTTCCTGCGTCATCGGTGTGATGTGCGCGCACGGGCGGGCCTGGCGCGGGACCCTGCGCCGGGGGAGCGCCAGGGTGACGAAGCCCTCCGCCTGCATCGCGGCGAAGCCGATCCTGGGCAGGTCACGGGTGTTGCGGAAGACCACGAAGCGCGGTTCCCAGCGCGGCCGGAACTTGGCGTTGAACTTGTACAGCGACTCGATCTGGAACCAGCGGGAGAGGAACACCAGCAGTCCGCGCCACAGCCGCAGCACCGGGCCGGCGCCGATCTTCTCGCCGCGGGCCAGTGCCGAGCGGAACATCGCGAAGTTCAGCGAGACCCGTTCGATCATGAGTGCGGGGGAGGCCTGGAGCGCCGCGACGATGAGCAGTTCGTTCATGCCCGGGTCGGCGGAGCGGTCGCGCCGCATCAGCTCCAGGGACATGCCGTCCGTGCCCCAGGGGACGAAGTGGATGATCGCCTTGAGGTCTCCGTAGGGGGAGGCCCCCGGCTCGTCGTCCGTCTTGTGCGCGGTGGCTATCACCGCGTCGCCGTCGTCCGCGTCGCCGATGCGGCCCAGCGCCATCGAGAATCCCCGCTCGGTGTCGGTGCCCCGCCAGGCCTCCGCGGCCCGGCGGATCTGCTCCAGCTCCTCGGCGGAGATGTCACGGGCGCGCCGGACGCGGGTGGTGTAGCCATTGCGCTCGATGCGCTTCACCATCTGGCGTACGTTGCGCATCGCCCGCCCGGTGAGCGAGAAATCCGCGACGTCCACCACCGCCTCGTCGCCCAGTTCCAGGGCGTCCAGGCCCGTCTCGCGGGTCCAGACCTCGCCGCCGGTCTCTGAGCAGCCCATCACGGCCGGGGTCCAGGAGTGCGCCTTGGCCTCGTCCATGAAGCGTTCGATGGCGCCCGGCCAGGCCTCGACATCGCCGATCGGGTCGCCGCTGGCGAGCATCACGCCGGACACCACCCGGTAGCAGACGGCGGCCTTGCCGCTGGGCGAGAAGACGACGCCCTTGTCCCGCCGGAGTGCGAAGTGGCCGAGCGAGTCGCGGCCGCCGTGCCGGGCGAGCAGGTCGCGCAGCCGGCGCTCGTCGTCCTCGGTGAGCCGGGCCGCCGGGTGTTCGGGCCGGAAGGCGAGGTAGATCGTGGTCACGGCGGTCAGCAGGCCGAGTGCGCCGAGCGAGTAGCCGACGGTCCAGGACACGCTGCCGGAGTAGTCGACGGGGCCCTCGAAGCCGAAGAGCCCGTAGAGCACGTGCTCCAGACGGTCCACCAGGCCCGGGCTGCCGATGGTCCTGCCGGGGTGCGCGCTGACGATGACCAGACCGAGGCCGAGCGAGCCGGCGCCCATCAGGACGAAGTTGGCGAGCGCCTTCCAGCGGCTGCGCGGGTCGGGCAGTGCGGCGAACTCGCCCCGGTGGCGCAGCAGCAGGGTCAGCAGGAGCAGGGAGACCAGTGCGCCGATGACCGAGTGCCGGTAGACGAACTGGCTGACCGCCCCCACGGGCAGCAGGATCACCGCGGCCCGCCAGGCCCGCCGCTTGTGCCGCTTGAGCCCGTGGGCGAGCAGCAGGAGCAGGACGCCGGCGCTCAGCGAGAGCGCGGCGGCGAACGGGCCGGTGGCTCCGGGGAGCACTTCGGCGAGCGTGTGCATGCGGCTGTGCCGGAACCGGGGGAACACCCCGGCGGCGATGTCGATCAGGCCGACGAGTGTGCAGGCCGTACCGACCAGCGAAGGGACCGCTTCCGGCCGGGGACCGCGCAGGAGGCGGCGTACCCGATTCGGAACCAATCCTGATTTGTCCCCATCTACCGTTGCAGACATCGCTTCCCGTGACTCCGCGAGAGATCCTGTGTCCGAGGGCCGCAGGTCGGTGGGCTCCGGACGATTTGCGCTCTCTAGGACGGGACTTCCAGGGGGCGGGTTCACTCACTCACAGGAAATTCTCAAGGAAGAAAGCTCACGCGACTCATGGGTCTGACCAGTAACAAAGTTCTGGCCTTGGCCGTCCTCGTGGCCGTACTGCTGTTCGCCGCCACCATCTGGCTGTGGCCGCGGCTGGCCGGCCGCGGCTGGCGTGCCGTCACGGGAAGGGTCGGCATGCTGCTGGTGACCCAGCTCGCCCTGTTCGCGGCGGTGGGGCTCGCCGCGAACAACTCCTTCCTCTTCTACGGCTCGTGGTCCGACCTCTTCGGCCGGGAGCAGGACATGGGCGTGGTGGTCGACCACTCGGCCGGCGCGAAGCGCATCAAGGTGGTCGAGCGGAAGCGGCTGGACGTGCCGGGCGGCGCGCAGCCGTCGGTCGGCGGACAGATCCAGAAGATCGTCGTCTCGGGCGAGAAAACGAAGATCGACAGCCCGGCGTACGTCTATCTGCCGCCGGAGTACTTCCAGCCCGAATTCCGCAAGAAGACCTTTCCCGCGGCGGTTGTGCTGACCGGATATCCGGGTACCGCGGAGAATCTGCTCAAAGGGCTGAAGTATCCGAAGACCGCCTGGCAGGAGGCGAAGAGCGGCCGGATGCAGCCGACGGTCCTGGTCATGCTGCGGCCGACCGTCGCGCCGCCGCGGGACACCGAGTGCGTGAACGTCCCCGGTGGTCCGCAGACGGAGACGTTCTTCGCGAAGGACCTGCCGAAGGCCGTCTCCGAGACCTACCGGGTCGGGAGCAAGCCCAGGAACTGGGGCCTCATAGGGAATTCGACCGGCGGCTACTGCGCCTTGAAGATCGCGTTGCACCACCCGGGGCAGTTCTCCGTGGGCGCCGGCCTCTCGGCGTACTACAAGGCCGCCGACGACCCGACGACCGGCGACCTCTTCCACGGCGACAAGAAGGCGAAGAACCGCGCCAATCTGCTGTGGAGCCTGGACCACCTTCCCCAAGGCGCGTCGTCGTTCCTGGTGACGACGTCGAAGTCGGGCGAGGGCAATCTCAAGCCGACCGGGCATTTCATCAAGAAGGTGAAGGCGCCCGCACGGGTCTCGTCGATCACGCTGGACAGCGGCGGGCACAACTTCAACACGTGGCGGCGCGAGATTCCGCCCGCGCTGGTGTGGATGTCGGGGCGGCTCCAGGCCTCGTGAGTCCGGGATCGGCCCTGTCGGGCCGGGTCGCGCCGCAGTGGTCTCCGGGGGCCACCGCGACGCACGTCCCGGGTCAGCTCCTGGCCGCTTCCGTGATCGTCGCGATCGACTCCAGGTCGACCTCCGTACGGGGGATGGCCTGCGCGTCCGCGTCGATCGAGCGGCGCAGCGCCTCGTGCAGCCGGGCCGGTGTCAGCACCCCGAGGAAGCGGCCCGTCTCCTCCTTGTCGATCACCGCGATCCATCCCGCGTCGTGCTGGAGCATCGTGGAGAACGCCTGCTTGAGGGAGGCTCCGACCGGCAGCCATGCCTCCATCCGGCGCGCGTGCTCGCGGACGGAGCCCTTCCTGAGCGCCCCGTCGGCGGAGAGCCAGCCGTGCAGGTTGTCGTCGCCGTCCAGGACGACGGCCCAGCGTGAACCGAGCTCGCGGGGCAGCGTGTCGTCGAGGTGGACGACGGGCGGCTGCTCCAGGTCGCCTTCTTCGATGGGGGTGACCGAGAGGCGCTTGAGGCCGCGGTCGGCGCCCACGAAGTCGGCGACATAGGGCGTGGCGGGGGTGCCGAGCACCGCGGCCGGGGCGTCGAACTGCTCGATCCGGCCCTGCCCGTAGACGGCGATACGGTCGCCGAGGCGGACGGCCTCCTCGATGTCGTGCGTGACGAACAGCACGGTCTTGCGCACCTGGGACTGAAGTCTCAGGAACTCGTTCTGGAGATGTTCACGGACCACCGGGTCGACCGCGCCGAACGGCTCGTCCATCAGCAGCACGGGCGGATCGGCGGCCAGGGCGCGTGCCACGCCGACGCGCTGGCGCTGGCCGCCGGAGAGCTGCTCCGGGTAGCGCCCGCCGTACGTCGAGGGGTCCAGGCCCACCAGATCGAGGAGTTCGGCGGCGCGGGCCCTGGCCTTGGCGCGCTGCCAGCCGAGGAGATGGGGGACGGTCGCGGTGTTCTCCAGGACCGTTTTGTGCGGGAAGAGGCCGACCTGCTGGATGACATAGCCGATACGGCGGCGGAGTTGGACGGGGTCGATGGTCGATATGTCCTCCCCGTCCAGGAATATCCGGCCGCTGCTGGGTTCGATGAGGCGGTTGACCATCTTCATGGTGGTGGTCTTGCCGCAGCCGGACGGTCCGACGAGCGTGACCAGTTCACCCTCGGCCACCTCGAACGACAGGTCGTCGACGGCTGTCGTCCCGTCCGGGTATCGCTTGGCTACGTGCTCGAAACGGATCATGGTTCCCCATTGTGACGGGTGTTGTGTGAAAGCCATGTTGCTGCAATGTGGCGGCCCTCGGCGATTGTCAGTGGTCAGGGATATGGTCGCCAGACATACGTTCGGCAGAGGTGGGGAGGTGGGGGTGCATGAGCATGCAGCAGGCCGCGCGGAGCTGTCTGGAGGCCAATGACTGGATCTGCGGGGAATACCTCCGCACCCGCAGCCAGGAGTTGACCGACGCGACGGTCGAGCACGTCTGGATCACCGTGGCATCGGTCCTGATCGGACTCGCCGTCGCCTTTCCGCTGGCGCTGCTCGCCCGCGCGAAACCGGCATTCGCCGGCCCGGTGCTCGGTCTGACGACCCTGCTCTACACGATTCCGTCGCTGGCGATGTTCTCGCTGCTGCTGCCGGTCTTCGGACTGTCGGCCGCGCTGGTCGTCACCGGTCTCGTGCTCTATTCGCTGACCATTCTCGTGCGGAACATCATGGCCGGCCTGGAAGCGGTGCCGGCCGAGGCGCGCGAGGCCGCCCGCGGCATGGGATACGGCCCGGGCCGGCTGCTGTGGGAGGTCGAACTGCCCCTCGCGCTGCCCGCTTTGATGGCCGGCCTGCGTATCGCCACGGTCTCGACCATCGCCCTGACGACGGTCGGTGCGCTCGTCGGCAAGGGCGGCCTGGGCAATCTCATAGACGACGGCGTGCAGACCACCTTCAAGGCGCAGGTGCTCACCGCCTCCGTGCTGTGTGTGCTCCTCGCGGCCGTCGCCGATCTGCTGCTGCTCGGCGTCCAGCGGCTGCTGACGCCCTGGACCCGCATACGCACGGTGCGGCCGGCCGCCGGGCATCCCGGCTCGGAGCCGCCCGGCTCGGCGCCCACGGGCACTGCCGGTCCCGGCCCGGCGCATCCGCGCGCGGCCCGGCAGGGCACGGCGAAGGAGGCCGTCTGATGGGGGTCATGGCCGATGCGTGGACCTGGCTCACCACCGGAGCCAACTGGTCCGGCGAGAGCGGTGCCTGGCACCGGCTGGGTGAGCATGTGTACGTCAGCGGGGTGGCCCTCGCGCTCGCCTGCGCGATAGCCCTGCCCATCGCGCTCTGGCTCGGGCATCTGGGCAAGGGTGGTGCGCTCGCGGTCAACATCTCCAACGCGGGCCGCGCGATCCCCGTCTTCGCGGTCCTCGCCCTCTTCATGCTCACACCGCTGCGCAGCGCCGGTTACGCACCGACGATCATCGCCCTGGTGCTGTTCGCCGTGCCGCCGCTGCTCACCAACGCCTATGTGGGTATGCGTGAGGTGGACCGCGCGGTCGTGGAGGCCGCGCGGGGCATGGGGATGTCGGGCGGCCAGCTGTTCTTCCGCGTCGAACTGCCCCTCGCCTACCCGCTGCTCATGACCGGGCTGCGGTCCGCCGCGGTGCAGGTCGTCGCCACGGCCACCATCGCCTCGATGGTCGGCCAGGGCGGTCTCGGCCGCATCATCACCGCGGGCTTCAACACCTACAACACCCCGCAGGTGGTGGCCGGCGCACTGCTCGCTGCGCTGCTGGCCCTGCTGGTGGAAGGGGTTCTGGTCTTGGCGGACCGGCTGATCGACCCCCTCCGCAAGTCCGCGTCGACCGTGTCGCCCCTGTGACCGCGGTGCCTTCCTCACCGTGAATTCTTTGAACCCCTGGACGGAGAACCTGATGAGCAAGACCTCGCGCATCGCGGGAGCAGTACTGGCGGTTGCGGCCCTGACGGGTTCCCTCGCCGCCTGCGGCGGAGACAGCCTGGAGAAGTCGGACGATTCCGGCTCGAAACCGGCCGGTTCGGGCGCGAAGGGCACGCTCGTCGTCGGCGCCGCGGCCTTCACCGAGTCCAAGGTGCTCGCCGAGCTCTATGCGCAGATCCTGGCGGACGCCGGATACAAGACCTCGGTCACCACGGTGAAGAACCGTGAGCTGTATCAGCCCTCGCTGGAGAAGGGCGAGATAGACGTCGTACCCGAATACGCGGCGACGATCGCCGAATTCCTCAATGCGAAGGTGAACGGGCCGAAGGCGCCCGACGAGAAGCCCGTCGCCTCCAGCGATGTCACGGCCACCGTCGCCGCGCTCACCAAGCTCGCCGAGCCGCGCGGTCTGAAGGTGCTCCCCGCCGGCGGGGCCGTCGACCAGAACGCCTTCGCGGTCAGCAAGGAATTCGCCGACAAGAACAAGCTCAAGACCCTTTCCGATCTCGGGAAGTCGAAGCTGAAGGTGAAGATCGCGGCGGGCGACGAGTGCGAGGTCCGCCCGTTCTGCGCGCCGGGTCTGAAGAAGACGTACGGCATCGACGTCACCGGTATCGACCCCAAGGGCGTCGGCACCCCGCAGGCCAAGCAGGCGGTCAAGGACGGCACCGACCAGCTGGTGCTGACCACGACGACCGACGCCGTACTGGACGGACTGGTCTTCCTCGAGGACGACAAGAAGCTCCAGAACGCCGACAACGTCCTGCCCGTGGTCAATGCAAAGGACGCCGGCGCACCGGAGGTGGCGGCCGCTCTCGACAAGCTCACCAAGGCGCTGACCACCGAGGATCTCGCGGAGTTGAACCGCAAGGTGGACGCCGAGCGGGCCAAGCCGCAGGACGCCGCGAAGGAGTATCTGGAGTCCAAGGGACTCCTCACGAAGTAGGCCGTGGACGGCCCGGCGTTCTCGAACGAGAGATTTGCCGGGCCGACACCCCATTCGGCGTCTACGCACGGTAAATTTCAGGCCATGCCACGTGGACGCCACCGCCATTCCCCGCCCCTTCACAGGCTGCTGCCGCCGTCGGCGGTCGCCGGAGCGTCGGTGCTGTGTGCCGCCGGCGCGTGGTTTCTGACGGAGCCCGTCGTGCTCCGCACCCTGGTCACGGCGGCGACGGCCGCCGCGATCACCGGTGCGGTGCTGATGCGCAGTTGGGACCGCGCGGCCGGCCGACAGGTCGCCGACCTCACCCGCGGCCGCGCCAGCGACGCCTGGAAGACCGAGGAACAGATAGCCGAACTCGAGGCGGACCTCGAGGAATCACGCGATCTGCGCACCAAGCTGGACGCGCGGCTGCGCGCCAAACGCGTCGAGCTCGCCGCCCTGCGCGGGGAGCACGCGGCCCTGCTGCGCCGCTACGCCACCGCCGAGACCGAGCGGGCAGGCGTTCTGGAGGACCGTCGCCGGCTCGCGATCGAGGCGTCCTCGCCCAAGGCGCTGATGCCGGCCGGCTCCACGCCCACCCCCTCGACCTATCTGCGCGCCTCCATGGCGCTGGACAACCTCTCCCGCAACGCCGCCGCCCAGGAGGCGAAGCGCACCGTCGAGGAGGCCCGCAAGCGGGATCTCGCGGAACGTGCCCGTGAGGCGGACGAGCCGCAGGGGAAGCACGCGGCGGCCGCCGGCGGGGAGCAGCACTCCCGTCCGACGTCCGCCCTCCCCGCCAGGCGTCCTGTTCCGGTGGCCGCGGCGATCGTGCCGTACGGCCCGAGGCGCCGTCCCGGCAAGCGCCGCCCCGAGGGAGGCTTCGACTTCTTCGGGAACGCCATCGCGGCCACCCCGGCCGACGGGACCGACGGCGAGGACACGCAGAAGGCGATCGAGGCCGCGCAGCAGGAGGACCTCGCCGACGTGGTGGGCGAGGAGGCCCTCGCCGCGCAGCGCACGGACGGCTCCCGCGCGGTGGGCAAGGTCATCGACCTGACGGAGCACGACGAGACGGAACAGGTGGACGTCGCGAAGCTGCGGAAGGCGGTCAGTTCCTGACCAGGCGGTCCTGAGCCTCACGGGCGGTCGGCGGTTTCCGCCGGCCGCCCGTCTCATTTGTCGATGTCGCCGACGACGAAGAACAGCGAGCCGAGGATCGCGACCATGTCCGCGACCAGCGTGCCCGGCAGCAGCTCGGTGAGCGCCTGGATGTTGTTGTACGACGCCGAGCGGAGCTTGAGGCGGTACGGCGTCTTCTCGCCCTTGGAGACGAGGTAGTAGCCGTTGATGCCCAGCGGGTTCTCGGTCCAGGCGTAGGTGTGTCCCTCGGGCGCCTTCAGGACCTTGGGCAGCCGCTGGTTGATCGGTCCCGGCGGGAGCGTCTCGATGCCGTCCAGGCAGGCGTCCGCCAGGGCCAGCGCGTTGTGCGTCTGCTCCAGCAGCACCTCGAAGCGGGCCAGGCAGTCGCCCTCGCTCCGGGTGACCACCTTCAGGGTGTCCTGCAACTCCCCGTACGCCAGATAGGGCTCGTCGCGGCGCAGGTCGAAGTCGACGCCGGACGCGCGGGCGATCGGACCGCTCACGCCGTACGCGTGGACCGCTTCGGGGGACAGGACGCCCACCCTGCGGGTGCGGCCGCGGAAGATCTCGTTGCCGAGGACCAGGTTGTCGTAGATGTCCATGCGCGAGCGGACGTCGGCGACGGCGAGCCGGGCGCGGCCGAGCCACCCCGCCGGAAGGTCCTCCTTGAGGCCGCCCACGCGGTTGAACATGTAGTGCATCCGGCCGCCGGAGACCTCCTCCATCACGGTCTGGAGCTCCTCGCGCTCGCGGAACGCGTGGAAGACCGGTGTGATGCCGCCGAGTTCGAGCGGGTACGAGCCGAGGAACATCAGGTGGTTGAGCACCCGGTTGAGTTCGGCGAGGAGCGTACGGGTCCACACGGCGCGCTCGGGGACCTCCATGCCGAGCATGCGCTCGACGGCCATGACGACGCCGAGCTCGTTGGAGAAGGCGGAGAGCCAGTCGTGGCGGTTGGCGAGCATCACGATCTGGCGGTAGTCGCGCGCCTCGAAGAGTTTCTCGGCGCCGCGGTGCATATAGCCGATGACCGGTTCGGCGTGCTGGATGCGCTCGCCGTCGAGCACGAGGCGGAGGCGGAGGACGCCGTGCGTGGAGGGGTGCTGCGGGCCGATGTTGAGCACCATGTCGGTGCTTTCCGCCGCGCCGCCGATGCCGACCGTCGTCTCCGTCATGGCGCCAGTATCCCCGACGGGGTGGGGGACCTCACGGGTCCCCGGCCTCCGGCCCGGATCCCCTCCACCCGCGGCCCCGGCCGCGCCCCGCGCCCGCCCGCACGGCAACAGGCTTCGGTACCCGTCGGCCTCGGACCGTGCCCAGCGCCCGGCGGACCCCTGCCTCAGTCCCCGGCGGCCCGGGCGGCCTCCGGCACGCGCTGGAGCAGCCAGCCGAAGTCGCCCAGGCCGCCGTGGGCCGTCAGTTCCGCCGCCTCGCCCGCCCGCGACAGCGCACGGACGTACGCGGCCGGGTCCGTCGAGGCGAGAGAGAGCGGCGGACGGGAGCCCGAGACTCCGAGCGTGCGCAGCACTTCCCGCTGCGTGGTCAGCTCCGCGCCCGGCAGGGCGCACGCGTCCAGCGCCACATGGGCCGTGAGGTCGCAGCTGCCGTCGGGGACCGGGCGTACCTCCCTGCCCTCCCGGAAGCCCGTCAGGGTGCCGAATGGCGGCCGTGCCGCGGCCGTGTGGGCGTAGTCCGCCGCGACCGCGAGCCCCGCCCGCAGTGTGGCGACCGCCCGCGCCCACTCCTCGTCGCGCGGCCGCCCGATCTCCGCCCGGCTGCCGGGCTCCTTCAACGGCCACCAGCGGTCCAGCCATGCGGCGTCCGCGCCGCTGACCGGAGGGCCGAGGCGCTCGGTGCCGTCCGGTCCCACGAGCACCAGCCGCGGGACGCCGTCCTCGTCCGCCTCGGCGACGTCGACGGGCACGTTGTCGAGCCACTCGTTGGCGAACAGCAGCCCCCGAACACCGGCCGGGGGCTCGGCCACCCACGCGATGCGATCGTCGAGGCCCTCGGGGCGTGCCGCCTTCTCGACGGCGTACGCCCGTACCGGGAAGTCCGCCGGAAGCGCCGCGAGCACACCGGTCACCAGTTCCCCGCGGCCCGCGCCCATGTCGACGAACGCCAGGTCCCCGGGCGTCCCGGCCAGTTCCTCCGCGGTGCGCCGCAGCAGTGCCGCGACGGCCGCGGCGAAGAGGGGGGAGGCGTGCACCGACGTACGGAAATGTCCCACCGGTCCCTCGGGCCGCAGATAGAAACCGGCCGTCCCGTAGAGCGCGCTCCGCGCGGCTTCCCGCCAGCCCGGCCACTGACACGTCTCATCCGTCACGGGCCCAAGTCTCCACCTTGCGGAGTACGCCTCCGCCCACCGGATCGCTCTGCCGGTTGACCCCTGCACCTATGTACGTTCCCTACTCTGGGTTACGTGCAGCGCCTCTATGACTTCATCCGCAGACACCCGACGGGCGTCGACACCTTCTGGGCTGTCGTGCTCGGCGGGATCTCCCTGCTGTGGGCGGCCACGGTTCCGGTCGGGGTCGGCGACAAGTGGACGGCGGCACTGGTCGTGCTGCTGCTCAGCCTGGTCGTGGCGCTGCGCCGTCGTATGCCGGAGAAGATGCTGGTCCTCACGGCCGCGCTGGGTGTCGCCCAGCTCGCGCTGGACATCGAGGTCAACCCGGCCGACTTCGCGATGCTGGTGATCATCTACACCGTCGCCGCGCACGACCGGTCGCCCTGGGCGTCCCGGCTGGCCCTCGTCGGCGGGCTGTCCGCGGCCACCCTGGCGCAGTTGCGCTGGCCGATGGAGGAGACCGGCACCTGGGGCAAGGTCTTCTTCACGGTCGTGCTGAGTGTGCCGTTCGCGCTGGCCTGGGTGCTCGGTGACTCGATACGCACCCGTCGCGCGTACTTCGACCAGCTCGAGGAGCGCGCGACGCGGCTGGAGAAGGAACGCGAGGCGCAGTCGAAGGTCGCGGTCGCCGCAGAACGCGCCCGGATCGCCCGTGAACTGCACGATGTCGTCGCCCACAACGTCTCGGTGATGGTCGTCCAGGCCGACGGCGCCGCCTATGTGCTGGACGCCGCGCCCGACCAGGCCAAGCAGGCGCTGGAGACGATCTCCACCACCGGCCGCCAGGCGCTCGCGGAGATGCGCCGGCTGCTGGGAGTCCTGCGTACCGGGGACGCGCCGGAGAGCGGTGAGTACGTCCCGCAGCCCGATGTTCAGCAGATCGAGGACCTCGTGGAGCAGGTGCGCCACTCGGGTCTGACCGTGGACTTCAAGATCGAGGGCACGGCCCGGCAGCTGCCGAGCGGCGTCGAGCTCACCGCGTACCGCATCGTGCAGGAGGCGCTGACCAATACGCGCAAGCACGGTGGCCCGGAGGCCGGAGCGAGTGTGCGGCTGGTCTACTTCGACGACGGTCTCGGACTGCTGGTCGAGGACGACGGCCGCGGCTCGGCGCACGAACTGTACGAGGACGGCGGCGCCGACGGGCGCGGCCACGGACTCATCGGCATGAGGGAGCGCGTCGGTATGGTCGGCGGCACGCTGGACGCCGGGCCGCGGCCTGGCGGCGGCTTCCGGATCAGCGCCCTCCTGCCCCTCAAGCCGGCCCACTAGCCGCGCGGCCCGGCCCGACAGTCCCGACCCGTACCGGCCCGCTCCAGACCCCACAGCCCCGAGAGACCGAGGACCCCGCTGCCATGTCCATCCGTGTGATGCTCGTCGACGATCAGGTGCTGCTGCGCACGGGATTCCGCATGGTGCTGGCCGCCCAGCCCGACATGGAGGTCGTCGCGGAGGCGGGCGACGGGGCCGAGGCGATCGAGAACCTCCGGTCCACGGCCGTGGACGTGGTGCTGATGGACGTCCGTATGCCGAGGCTCGACGGCGTCGAGGCGACGCGGCGGATCTGTGCCGCGCCGAACCCGCCGAAGGTGCTGATCCTGACCACCTTCGACCTGGACGAGTACGCGTTCTCCGGGCTGAAGGCGGGCGCGAGCGGCTTCATGCTGAAGGACGTGCCGCCCGCCGAACTGCTCGGTGCGATCCGCTCGGTCCACAGCGGTGACGCGGTCGTCGCACCGTCGACGACCCGCCGCCTCCTGGACCGCTTCTCCCCGATGCTGCCGAGCAGTGGCAGCGAGCCGCAGCACAAGGAGCTGGAGCGGCTCACCGAGCGGGAGCGCGAGGTGATGATGCTCGTCGCCCAGGGTCTGTCGAACGGCGAGATCGCCGCCCGGCTGGTGCTGTCGGAGGCCACGGTGAAGACCCATGTGGGCCGCATCCTGACGAAGCTGAACCTGCGCGACCGGGTGCAGGTGGTCGTGCTGGCGTACGAGACGGGCCTGGTGCGCGCGGGCGGCGGAGCGGCGTCCTGACGCGCACGGCGTGGAGAGGGATCCGGCACATCCGCTTCGGCCGACAGCCGCGTACGGCCTCTCCGCCGGACGATCCGGAGCCCGGATTCCGCTAGCGCAGCACCGTCTCCAGGAAGTCGCTGCCCAGCCGCGCCACGGCGGAGACGTCCAGCTGGTGCAGGACGTACCGGCCGCGCCGGCGCGTGGAGACGAGCCCGGCCTTCTTCAGCACCGACAGGTGCCGTGAGACCTCCGGCGCGGTGATGTTGTACGCGTCCGCCAGCTCGCTCGTCGTGTACGCGGCGCGGGCCAGGTTGCGGCACAGCCGCATGCGCATGGGGTGGGCGAGCGCCTCCATCCGCAGCTTCAGCAGCTCGACGGGTGCGGGGCCGGGCAGTCCGGGCGAGCCGACCGGGTAGTGGATCACCGGCCGCCAGCCCGGCGCGTGCAGCACCATCAGATGCGGCCAGCCGAAGCTCGACGGCACGAACGACAGCCCGGCGCCCACCGAGGGGTCGACGGCCGTCGTCCGCCCGTCGGCCAGCTTGTCGGCGCTGATACGGGTCCGGTCCTCGTCCACCGTGAGCGCCGGGGAGACGTCGTACAGCGCCTCGGCGAGGCCCTTGTGGCGCAGCAGCTCTGTCTTGTGCCGGGCGTCGGCGGCCAGTTGTGGTGCGACGCGGCGCCAGGTGTCGGCGAAGAAGGCCTGGTCGCAGTCCTCGAAGAGCCTGCGCACCCAGGCGCGCACGGACGCCGGGTCGTCCAGCAGCCGCCGGGTGAAGTCGAGCTGCTTGGGCCCGCGGGTGGCGGCCAGTTCGAGCGCCCGCTCCCGCCGGGCGGGGTCGGTCAGGGCGGACGGGCCGGCGATTCCGTACGTACTGGCGCAGGTGAACTCCAGCGCCGCCGACACGAACCGCTCGTCGTCGAGACGGTCGAGCAGGTCCAGCTCCTCGGCGATCGTCGCGCCCGTACGGCCACCGGCGGCGCCGAGGGTCGCGGGCAGCCCCGCGAACGGCATGAAGACGTCGGAGAAGGTGGACCGCCACAGGAAGTCCGCCTCGTGCAGGCGGTCCGCGAGATCGGGCTTGAGCCCGGCGGCGGTGGCGGTGGCCCAGCCGTGGAGGCCCGGATGGTGCGCCGGCTCGGCCAGCGCGTGCAGGGCGACGCCGAGCTCGGCGAGGGGGGAGATGTCGAAGACGATGCGCTCCTGAGGGAGCCCGCTGATGTCGATGGTCACGCTCACAGGTCCCATGGTGCGGGGTGCGCGGGACGGGAGAGCGCCGGTTGACGCGGCTCGTCAATCGACGCGACGGGCGGTGGGGGCCCGGCGCAGCGTGGAGGACATGAACGCCATGCAGCAGCACATGATCGACAGCTACCGCGCCTCCGTCCTCGGCACCCCGGCTCCGCCGCAGCCGGGCGTCCACGACTGGCAGGTCGCACGCGAACTGGGAGCGGAGATGGCGCGCGGTCCGGGACTCCTGCGGACCCTGCGGGCGCGGCTCCACAGAGCGGAGCGCCCGAGGACACCCAACGGCTGAAGCACGGGGTGCGCGGGCGGTGCCTTCCGTCGCGGGACCGGCCGGACCCGACCGCGCGCCGCTCCTACCCCACCCGCCCCAGAAACCCCTTCAGGGCCTCTCTCACGTCCTGTGCCGACCACTCCAGCCCCTGCGACGCCACCGTCACCTCCGTGACCGACAGCCCCGGCGGAGAGCCGTCCGAGAACCATCTGCGGAACAGCGTCACCCCCGTCTCCTCGGCCTGGGCCACCGCCGCCTCGTTCAACATGTCCGCGTCATACGGCAGCCAGACCTGGAACTGGTGCGTGTGCGGAACCTGCGGGTGCACACGGAACCAGGGCGCGTCGCTCTCGCGCAGGCCCTCCTCCAGCGCCGCGGCGACCGCCTTGGCATGCGCCACGTACGACGGCAGCCGCGGCAGTTCGCGCTCCAGCCCGAGCAGCGCCGACAGCGCCGCCGGATACTGCTGGAACATCAGGCCCCCGTACCGGTGCCGCCAGGCGCGGGCCTCCGCGATCAGGTCCGCGGGACCCGCCAGCGCGGCGCCCGAGAGCGCGTCGAGCGACTTGTAGAAGGAGACGTACACGCTGTCCGCGAGCGAGGCGATTTCGTCCAGCGGGCGGCCGAAATGCGTCACGCACTCCCACAGCCGTGCACCGTCGAAGTGGACGACGGCGTCCCGCTCGCGCGCCGCCTCTGTCACGTCGACCAGCGCGTCCCATGACGGAAGGACGAAGCCCGCCTCCCGCAGGGGCAGTTCCAGCATCAGGGCCCCGAAGGGCTCCTCGAAGTCCTGGACCTCCTCCGCCGTCGGCAGCCTCGGTTCCGTCGTCGGGTGGACCGTCCGGAGCCCGCTCACCGCCGAGAAGGCGCCGCGCTCGTGCATTTCCGGGTGGGCCGTGGGATGCAGCGCGACCGTGCTGTTGCCCGTCCGGCCCGCCCAGCAGCGCAGCGCCACCTGCTGCGCCATCGTCCCGGTCGGGAAGAACGCGGCCTCGGGGAACCCGAGCAGCAGGGCCACCCGCCGCTCCAGCTCGGCGACCACCCCGTTGCCGTACACATCGGTCCAGTCGTCCAGGTCATGGACCTGGCCGGCGTCCGCCGCGAGGGCCGTCAGCCGCTCCCGGATCCGGTGGTCGGCGGACGCCCGCCAGAGCACCCGGTCCGATCCGCGCCACGCGGCCAGCCTGCGCCGCCGCTCGTCCTGTTCGCCGGTGTCAGTCACTCCTCGATCATTCCCCACAGCCTGTGGACAACCGGAAGTGCGGGGGCCCTGCTGGCGTAGCATGACGGGAAATCGTCCGGTACCCCCCGCGGACTGGAACGGAAGGCCCCCACCGCGTGAATGCCACAGCACCACAGGAACCGCTCGACCCGCGGGACCGCCCCGCACGCCTGACCGTCGGCGTCGTCGGAGCGGGCCGGGTCGGACCGGCGCTGGCGGCGTCGCTCCAGCTCGCCGGACACCGCCCGGTCGCGGTCTCCGGAGTCTCGGACGCCTCGGTGCGACGCGCCGCCGTCCTGCTGCCCGACGTGCCCATCGTGACGCCCGCCGACGTCCTCGCCCGCGCCGAGCTGGTCCTGCTGACCGTCCCCGACGACGCGCTGCCCGCGCTCGTCGAAGGTCTCGTCGAGACCGGTGCCGTGCGGCCGGGACAGCTGCTGGTGCACACCTCCGGGCGGTACGGAGTGGGCGTGCTGGACCCGGCGTTGCGCGCGGGCGCGCTGCCTCTCGCCCTGCACCCCGCGATGACGTTCACCGGCACGAGCGTGGACGTCCAGCGGCTGGCCGGCTGCTCGTTCGGGGTGACCGCACCGCAGGAGCTGCGACTCGCCGCCGAGGCGCTGGTCATCGAGATGGGCGGCGAGCCCGAGTGGATCGAGGAGGAGTCCCGCCCGCTCTATCACGCGGCCCTCGCCCTCGGCGCCAACCACCTGGTGACCCTGGTGGCCCAGTCGATGGAGCTGCTGCGCACGGCGGGGGTCGCCGCCCCCGACCGGATGCTCGGCCCGCTGCTCGGCGCGGCCCTCGACAACGCCCTGCGGTCGGGGGACGCCGCCCTCACCGGCCCCGTCGCCCGCGGAGACGCCGGCACCGTCGCGGCGCATGTCGCGGAGCTGCGCAAGCACGCACCGGGCACCGTCGCCGGTTATCTCGCGATGGCCCGCACCACCGCCGACCGGGCGCTCGCCCACGGGCTGCTCAAGCCGGAGCTGGCCGAGGACCTCCTCGGTGTGCTGGCGGAGGACGACGCGCGATGAGCTTCCGCATGGTGACGACCGCCGACGAACTGAACACCCCGAGGGCCTTGGGCGGCACCCGCGCCGTCGTGATGACCATGGGCGCCCTGCACGAGGGCCACGCCTCGCTCGTACGCACCGCCCGCGACCTCGTCGGCCCGGCCGGCTCGGTGGTCGTCACGGTCTTCGTCAACCCGCTGCAGTTCGGCGCGGGCGAGGACCTCGCCCGCTATCCCCGCACCCTCGACGCGGACCTCGCGACCGCCGAGGCCGCAGGCGCCGACATCGTCTTCGCGCCCTCCGTCGACGAGGTCTACCCGGGCGGGGAGCCCCAGGTCAGGATCTCGGCCGGCCCCATGGGCGAGCGTCTCGAAGGGGCGTCCCGCCCGGGCCACTTCGACGGCATGCTCACCGTCGTCGCCAAGCTCCTGCACCTCACGCGCCCCGACATCGCGCTCTACGGCCAGAAGGACGCGCAGCAGCTCGCGCTGATCCGCCGGATGGCGCGGGACCTGAACTTCCCGGTCGAGATCGTCGGCGTACCGACCGTGCGCGAGGAGGACGGTCTCGCCCTCTCCAGCCGCAACCGCTATCTCTCCCCGGCCGAGCGGATCACCGCGCTCTCCCTGTCCCGGGCCCTGTTCGCGGCCCGTGACCGCCTCGCCGCGCAGCAGGCACTGCACGCCCGCGCCGAGGCGACGCCCGGCACGCTCGCCCGGGCCGCCGCGCTCTCGGCCATAGGGGAGGCGCGGGCCGCGGCCGACACCGCGGCCGTCGCCCAGGCCGGTCCCGGCTGCGCCGAGGACGTACGGACCGCGGCGCGCACCGTCCTGGACGAGGCCGCGCGGCTCACCCCGCCGCTCGCCCTCGACTACCTCGCCCTCGTCGACCCGGCCACCTTCGCCGAGATCCACGACGACCACCACGGCGAGGCGATCATCGCCGTCGCGGCGAAGGTCGGCGGCACCCGCCTGATCGACAACATTCCCCTGAGGTTCGGAGTCTCCACGTGACCGGCATACGGCTGAACGCCTCCGCGCCCGGCTGGGCCATCGCCGCCGACGTCGTCGTGGTCGGTTCGGGCGTCGCCGGCCTGACCGCCGCGCTCCGCTGCGCCGCAGCCGGGCTCTCCACGGTCGTGGTCACCAAGGCACGCCTGGACGACGGCTCCACCCGCTGGGCGCAGGGCGGCATCGCCGCCGCGCTGGGTGAGGGCGACACCCCCGACCAGCACCTGGACGACACCCTCGTCGCGGGCGCCGGCCTGTGCGACGAGGAGGCGGTCCGGGCCCTGGTCACCGAAGGCCCGGACGCCGTGCGGAGGCTGATCGCCACCGGCGCCCACTTCGACACCTCCGCCGCCGGCGAGATAGAGCTCACGCGCGAGGGCGGCCACCACCGCCGCCGTATCGCGCACGCCGGAGGCGACGCGACGGGCGCCGAGATCTCCCGCGCACTCGTCGAGGCCGTCCGCGACGGGGGCCTGCGCACCATCGAGAACGCGCTGGTCCTGGACCTGCTCACGGACGCCGAAGGCCGTACCGCGGGAGTCACCCTGCACGTCATGGGCGAGGGCCAGCACGACGGCGTCGGCGCCGTCCACGCCCCGGCCGTCGTCCTCGCCACCGGGGGCATGGGACAGGTCTTCTCCGCCACCACCAACCCCGCCGTCTCCACCGGCGACGGTGTGGCACTCGCGCTGCGCGCCGGTGCCGAGGTCTCCGACCTGGAGTTCGTCCAGTTCCACCCGACGGTGCTGTTCCTCGGAACGGACTCGGAGGGCCAGCAGCCGCTCGTCTCGGAGGCCGTCCGCGGAGAGGGCGCCCATCTCGTCGACGCCGCAGGCACCCGCTTCATGCTCGGCCAGCACGAACTCGCCGAACTGGCGCCCCGCGACATCGTCGCCAAGGGCATCATGCGCCGGATGCAGGAACAGGGCGCGGCCCACATGTACCTGGACGCCCGCCACTTCGGGGCCCGGATGTGGGAACAGCGCTTCCCGACCATCCTCGCGGCCTGCCGGGCCCACGGCATCGACCCGGTCACCGAACCGATCCCGGTCGCCCCCGCCGCCCACTACGCCTCCGGCGGCGTACGCACCGACCTGCGCGGCCGCACCACCGTCCCGGGGCTGTACGCCTGTGGCGAGGTCGCCTGCACCGGCGTCCACGGCGCCAACCGGCTCGCCTCCAACTCCCTGCTGGAGGGGCTCGTCTTCGCGGAGCGCATCGCGGCGGACATCGCCTCGCGCGCACCGCTCTCCGCCGGCGAGCCCGTCGCCCCCGCCAGCCCGACGGAACTGCCGCTGATCGCCCCCGAGGCACGCGCCGAGATCCAGCGGATCATGTCGCAGGGCGCGGGGGTCCTGCGCTCCGCGGCCAGCCTGACGGAGGCCGCCACCGCGCTGGAAGGTGTCCACCGCGCGGCCGTCGAGGGCCAGGAGGGCCCCGCCAAGACGGCCGAGCCGGGCGTGGAGTCCTGGGAGACCTCGAACCTGCTGTGCGTCGCCCGCGTCCTGACCGCCGCCGCCCTCGAACGCGAGGAGACCCGCGGCTGCCACTGGCGCGAGGACCGGCCCGACCGGGACGACACCACCTGGCGCCGCCATCTGGTGATCCGCATCGAGCCCGACCGCACCCTCGTCGTCCGCCGCACCGAGAGCACCGCGTTCCCCGCCACCACCGTCCCCGACGCCCCCAGGGAGCAGTAACCGTGAGCACGCCCGAAGAACGTCCGCGTCCCGTGGACGTACCCCTGATCCAGATCGGCGCCCCGGCCGAGTCCTCCGGGGGCTGTGGTGACGCCTGCGGCTGTGCCGGTGGTGAGGAGGGATACGACGAGCTGGAGTGCGGGCTCGACCCCGCCCTCGCCGCGATGCTCGCCGACGCGGGTCTGGACCCCGTCCAGGTCGAGGACATCGCCCACCTCGCCCTCGGCGAGGACCTCGACGGCGGCGCGGACGTGACCAGCCTGGCGACCGTCCCCCAGGACGCCGTCGCCACCGGCGACTTCACCGCCCGCGAGGCCGGCACGGTCGCCGGGCTCCAGGTCGCCGAGGCGGTGCTGTCGGTGGTGTGCTCGGACGCGTTCACCGTCGAGCGCCACGTCGCCGACGGCGACCGCGTGGAGGCCGGCCAGAAGCTGCTGTCCGTCACCGCCGACACCCGTGACCTGCTCACGGGTGAGCGCAGCGCGCTGAACATCCTGTGCCGCCTCTCCGGCATCGCGACCGCGACGCAGGCCTGGTCGGACGCGCTGGAGGGCACGAAGGCGCGGGTCCGTGACACCCGCAAGACGACCCCGGGACTGCGGGCCCTGGAGAAGTACGCCGTCCGCTGCGGCGGCGGCGTCAACCACCGCATGTCCCTCTCGGACGCGGCCCTGGTCAAGGACAACCACGTGGTGGCCGCGGGTGGCGTCGCGGCGGCGTTCAAGGCCGTACGGAACGCCTACCCGGACCTGGCGATCGAGGTCGAGGTGGACACCCTCCACCAGGTCCGTGAGGTCCTGGACGCGGGCGCTGACCTCATCCTGCTGGACAACTTCACCCCGGCGGAGACCGAGGAGGCCGTCGCGATCGTCGCCGGCCGCGCCGCCCTCGAATCGTCCGGCCGGCTCAGCCTCGACAACGCACGGGCGTACGCCGACACGGGCGTCGACTACCTCGCGGTGGGCGCGCTGACGCACTCCTCCCCGATCCTCGACATCGGCCTCGACCTCCGTGAGGCTGACGTCTGATGCTGCTCACCATCGACGTCGGCAACACCCACACCGTGCTGGGGCTGTTCGACGGGGAAGAGATCGTCGAGCACTGGCGCATCTCCACGGACGCCCGCCGTACCGCCGACGAACTGGCCGTCCTCCTCCAGGGCCTGATGGGCATGCACCCGCTGCTCGGGGACGAGCTGGGCGACGGCATCGAGGGCATCGCGATCTGCTCGACCGTCCCCTCCGTCCTGCACGAACTGCGCGAGGTGACCCGCCGCTACTACGGCGACGTGCCCGCGGTCCTCGTCGAGCCCGGCATCAAGACCGGTGTGCCGATCCTGATGGACAACCCCAAGGAGGTCGGCGCCGACCGCATCATCAACGCGGTCGCGGCGGTCGATCTCTACGGCGGGCCCGCGATCGTGGTCGACTTCGGCACGGCGACGACGTTCGACGCGGTGAGCGCGCGGGGAGAGTACGCGGGCGGCGTGATCGCCCCGGGCATCGAGATCTCGGTCGAGGCGCTGGGCGTCAAGGGCGCGCAGCTCCGCAAGATCGAACTGGCCCGCCCGCGCAGCGTGATCGGCAAGAACACGGTCGAGGCGATGCAGTCGGGCATCGTCTACGGCTTCGCGGGCCAGGTGGACGGCGTGGTGCGCCGGATGAAGGGCGAACTGGCGGACGAGGCGGACGAGGTGACCGTGATCGCGACGGGGGGTCTGGCGCCGATGGTGCTGGGCGAGGCGTCGGAGATCGACGAGCACGAGCCGTGGCTGACGCTGATCGGGCTGCGGCTGGTGTACGAGCGGAACGTGTCGCGGATGTAGGTGCGGGTGCGGGTTCTTGTCCGGTGCGGGTTCTTGTGGTGCGGGTGCGCCCGGTTGGTGGGTGGGTGCGGGGTTCGGGTTCTCCGGAGGGGGGTGTCCGGACTGCTTTCTCACCGCGCTTCGCGCGAGTTGCTGAAGCTTTGACGTCCGG
>NZ_JBHXSL010000034.1:28343-83414 GCF_042714725.1 Streptomyces sp. NPDC058685 | reverse complement strand
GGCTCGCACCACCATCGCCGATCGCGTCTGCGGCGGACCATTGCCACCACCCCTCGGACCACGTAGAACCCTGCATACTGCTCGAAGCTGGGCAGATCCAGCCAGGCGACGCCGACGGACACCGCTGACGCGGTCCCGCCCGACAGATGGAGACACGATGAGCAAGGCCACGCGGACGGACACGCGGTCGCCTGCGCTGCACGATGCCGACAGCCACGACATGATCCGCGTGCACGGCGCTCGGGAGAACAACCTCAAGGACGTCAGCATCGAGATCCCGAAGCGCCGGCTGACGGTGTTCACCGGCGTGTCCGGCTCGGGCAAGAGCTCCCTGGTGTTCGACACGATCGCCGCGGAGTCGAAGCGGCTGATCAACGAGACCTACAGCGCCTTCCTCCAGGGCTTCATGCCGTCGACGGCGCGGCCCGAGGTCGACGTCCTCGACGGGCTGACGACCGCGATCACCGTCGACCAGCAGCGGATGGGCGGCGACCCCCGCTCCACGGTCGGCACCGCCACCGACGCCAACGCGATGCTGCGCATCCTCTTCAGCCGGCTCGGCAAGCCCCACATCGGCCCGCCCAGCGCGTACTCCTTCAACACCGCCTCGGTCCGGGCGAGCGGTGGGATCACCGTGGACCGCGGTGCCGCCAAGACCAAGACCGTGAAGGCCACCTTCGAGCGCACCGGCGGTATGTGTACGCGCTGCGAGGGCCGGGGCAAGGTCTCGGACATCGACCTCACCCAGCTCTACGACGACTCCAAGTCGATCGCCGAGGGCGCGTTCACCATCCCCGGCTGGAAGTCGGACAACGTGTGGACCGTGGGGATCTACGCCGAGTCCGGTTTCCTCGACCCCGACAAGCCGATCCGCAGGTTCACCAAGAAGGAGATGCAGGACTTCCTCTACCGCGAGCCGACCAAGGTGAAGGTCAACGGCGTCAACCTCACCTACGAAGGCCTGATCCCCAAGATCCAGAAGTCGTTCCTGTCCAAGGACAAGGAGGCGATGCAGCCGCACATCCGGGCGTTCGTGGAGCGGGCGGTCACCTTCACCACCTGCCCCGAGTGCGACGGCACCAGGCTGGCCGAGGGGGCGCGGTCGTCGAAGATCAACCGGAAGAGCATCGCCGACGCCTGCGTGATGGAGATCCGTGACCTGGCCGAGTGGGTCCGCGGCCTGAAGGAGCCCTCGGTGGCGCCGCTGCTCACCGCGCTCCAGCAGACCCTGGACTCCTTCGTGGAGATCGGTCTCGGCTATCTCTCGCTCGACCGTGCGTCGGGCACCCTGTCCGGCGGCGAGGCGCAGCGCGTCAAGATGATCCGCCACCTCGGCTCCTCGCTCACCGATGTCACCTATGTGTTCGACGAGCCCACGGCCGGCCTGCACCCGCACGACATCCAGCGCATGAACCGACTGCTGCTCCAGTTGCGGGACAAGGGCAACACGGTGCTCGTCGTGGAGCACAAGCCGGAGGTCATCGCGATCGCCGACCATGTCGTCGACCTCGGCCCCGGCGCCGGTACGGAGGGCGGCACCGTCTGCTTCGAGGGCACCGTCGAGGGGCTTCAGAGCAGCGACACCATCACCGGCCGGCATCTGGACGACCGGGCCTCGCTCAAGGAGGAGGTGCGCAAGCCCACCGGAGCGCTGGAGGTCAGGGGCGCGAAGGCGAACAATCTCCAGGGTGTCGACGTCGACATCCCGCTCGGGGTGCTCACGGTCATCACCGGCGTCGCCGGCTCCGGCAAGAGCTCGCTGGTGCACGGGTCGATGGCCCGACAGGCGGGGGCTGAAGGTGTGGTGTCGATCGACCAGAGCCCGATCCGCGGCTCGCGGCGCAGCAACCCGGCGACGTACACCGGACTGCTCGACCCGATCCGCAAGGCGTTCGCGAAGGCCAACGACGTGAAGCCGGCGCTGTTCAGCGCCAACTCCGAGGGTGCCTGTCCCACCTGCAACGGCGCCGGTGTCATCTACAGCGACCTGGGCATCATGGCCGGTGTCGCCAGCACCTGCGAGGACTGCGGCGGGAAGCGGTTCGACTCGTCGGTGCTGGAGTACCGGCTCGGGGGGCGCGACATCAGCGAGGTGCTCGCGATGCCGGTGACCGAGGCCGAGGAGTTCTTCGGCGCGGGGGAGGCACACACCCCGGCCGCGCACCGGATCCTCCAGCGGCTCAACGACGTGGGGCTCGGCTATCTGACCATCGGTCAGCCGCTCACCACGCTGTCCGGCGGCGAGCGGCAGCGCCTCAAGCTGGCCACACACATGGGAGACAAGGGCGGTGTGTACGTCCTGGACGAACCCACCACCGGCCTCCACCTCGCGGACGTCGAGCAACTGCTCGGCCTGCTCGACCGGCTCGTCGACTCCGGCAAGTCGGTGATCGTCATCGAGCACCACCAGGCGGTCATGGCCCACGCCGACTGGATCATCGACCTCGGCCCCGGCGCCGGTCACGACGGCGGCAAGATCGTCTTCGAGGGCACACCGACCGACCTCGTCGCCGACGGTTCCACCCTCACGGGGGAGCACCTCGCGGCGTACGTCGGGAGCTGAGCAACCGGCCCCGGACGAGGCATGTCCGGACGGGGAACCTCCAGAACCGGAGGTTCCCCGTCGGGCTCATGCGGCGAGCGCGGACCGAGCGGCGGCGGCCTCAGTCCGCCTTCCTGAACACCTCCGACATCCCGTCGCCCGTCTCCTCGGCCAACAGGCCCGTCGCGTCCGGCGCGATCAGGCCGACGCGTGAGGCGAGTTCCCGGCCGTGCACATCGACGGCCGCCTCGATCAGGCTCGCGAGCGCGTCCAGCGCGGTCCGGGCGCGGGAACGGGCCACGGCCCCGCAGCCGAGGGCGATCAGCGCGGCCGGCCACCACCAGCAGGCGAGCAGGGCATAGGCCGCGGCCCAGGCGGCCAGACGGGCAGCCGCGCAGAAGGAGTCCCGGCCCGCCCGGATCTCCTGTACGGCGGGTTCGGGAAGGATCAGCCACAGCCGCGGCCACAGAACGGCGAGGTCCACGCCGTACGCGGCCTCGACGCGGTCCGCCGTCGACTGCATGCGGTCGCCGTACCAGGTGGGCCGGGTCGGTTCGCGCAGCGCGATGCGGTCACGGGCCGCGGTGAGGGACCGGATCCGCTCCCAGGTGTCTCTCGGGACCGTCACCACACCGTCCCCTCCGTCACCGGCCGGGCCGGCGTGTGCGACGGCGTCCTCGACCCTCGTGTCGCCTTCCCTCCATCGACGTGTACGCCGTGCGGTGAGGGCCCGCGACAGCGGGTCCCGGCCGAGCCGCAGCCAGTACTGCTCGATCGCGCCGCCGAGGAACTGCGCCGCGAGGGAGGCCGCGGCCGCCGTGAGCAGTACGAGGGCCACGACGAGCGCCGCGGTGCCGGTCCGGTCCAGAGCGGGCCGGGTGGCGAGATCGTCCAGGGTGCTGCGCAGCCGGTCGACGTCGTGCCAGTGACGATGCCCCAGCCTTGTGCCGACGGCCGCGACGGCGAGGAACAGGGCGCCGGGCAACACCAGCAGATTGAGCCAGCGTTCGGTGAGCTTGCTCCCGAGGGTGGCGAGGAGAGGGTTCATGGGGCCGGGCGCCAGGGGGCGGTCACCGGGCCGGACTCAGCCGCGACTTGAGCATGCGCGTGTCGTTGACGGCGCAGTGCGGGGCGGGCAACAGGTCGCGTGCCCGTTCGAGCCGGGAGCAGAGAGCCGGCCCCGGGCAGACGGCCACCTTGATGTGGGCCACGACGCCGGGTGCCCGGGAACTGCGCGACTCGCCCAGCAGCCCTCCCGCGTACCCGGCCCTGCGCAGCGCGTGGTCCAGAGCGTCGTAACCGTCCGCCACCGCGGCGTCATCCGCGTCTCCCGACCGCAGCAGGGCCCGTACGCGCTCGGCCGCCGTCCGGACCTCGGGCCGCCGCGCGTGGTCCGACGAACCGAGCAGAGCACACAACGCAGCTGCTCTCTGGGCGAGTTCGGCGTGATCGGGCGGTACGGTCATGCGCCAAGTGTGCCGCAGAATGAGCCCGGTCGAGGATGATTGCTGTGGTGACGGCGGGTGGAGTCGGCATGGGGGAGTTCGGCAATATGCGGGACGATCGGGACCGGCTCGTCCGGGCCGTCCGTGATCGCGTCATGCGGTCGGCGACCGTGGACCGGCGTGTGGACAGGAACGCCGTCTTCGGCGACGAGGCGGACACCGAACTGCGGTCCCTTCTGCGCACCGTCGACACGAGGACCGACATGGAGGCCCGGCACGTGGCCGGCTGGCTGCTGGCCGCCCGTTCGGCAGCCGAGCCGGGGGAACACGGCCGCGTCTTCAGATGCATGGCAGGAACGCTCCTCTTCCCGGTGTGGGTGGCCGATCCGGGCCTCGTACCACCGGAGTTGGCGGAAGGGTATGCCCGTACCGACCCCGCTGTTCGCCCCGACCCGGCGAAAGCCGACGGACCCGCCGAGTGGGCGGGCGAGTGCGCCGCGGGCATGATCGCGGCGCAGGGGCAGCAGCACAGTCCGCCGCCCGACGCATCCGAAGACGTCCGCCGGCTGTACGAGTTGGCCGCGCGGTTCGGCGTCATGACACCGGCGCGCGACGTGCAGCTCGCCGTCGCGATCGGATGCGGCAGCCTCGCCGTACTCGCGACGCCCGAGGACGATCCCGCGTACACGCCACGGCTCGACGGTCTGACCCGGGCGGTGGCTCTCGCGGGTGTGGCCGGGCCGTTCGCGGACCCCGGCACCCCCGCGAGAGGGACGGCCGCGCCGTTCGCGAACCCGGGCGCCGACCACGTCCGGGCGGCCCACCGTACTCTCCAGCGCATGCCGGCCGATGCGCCCGACCGGCTCCTCGCCCTGAGCGATCTGGGCATCGCGTTATTGGAGCGGTACCGGCGGTCGCACGACGCCGAAGACCTGGACGAGGCGGTCGGCATCGCACGTGACGTCCTGGCGCAACTGCCGCCGGACAGCCCGCATCTGCCTCACTGTCTGAGCACCCTGGCGAGCGCGCTCCTGCTGCTCCGGCAGCGGCGGGGCAGCACACCTGAGGAGTGCGACGAGGTGGTGGAGCTGTTCCGCAGGGCCGCACCCGGCGATCCGAAGGGGCAGGCGGTCGCGGGCCTCAACCTGGGACTGGCGTTGATCCTGAGGGCCCAGCGAACCGGCCGGGCGGACGACCTGCACGAAGCGGTCCGGGTGTTGACCGAAGCACTTCGCGCGGCCCGCGAAGGGGAGCCGAGCGCCTCGATACGCCGGGTTCTGGGCAACGCGCACCGCGCCCTCTTCACGCTGATCGGTGATCCGGCCGATCTGGACGCGGCCATCACCTACCTCTCCGACACGGTCGCCGCGGCCGGTGAGACAACGTCTCGCACCGCGCCGCGGCTACTCGCCCCCGCTATGGCCCTGTTCGCGCGCTTCGAGCGCGATACGGAACGGAATGCGGCGGACCTGGCCGAGGCTCTGCGGCTGCTGCGGCCGGCCGTGGCACTCATGCCGCCGGGCCACCCGGAGCGGCCCGTGGCGCTCAACGATCTCGGCGAGGTGCTGAAGAGCAGCTATGAGCGCACCGGCGACCCGCAGGAGCTGAACGAGGCGGTGGAGGCACAGCGGGAGGCGGTGGCGCTCACCCCCGAGGGACACGACATGCTCGGAGTGAGGCTGCTCAACCTGGGCTCGACGTTGGGTCTGCGACACCTGCTGATCGAGGACGCCGAAGACCTGCGGGAAGCCCAGGAGTGCTCGCGCCGGGCCGCGGCACTCCCCGGCCCGGGCCGCGCGCATCAGGCGATGCTGCTGGGTGCGGCGGGGATCAGCCGGATGACGGGCTTCCAGCGTGCTCCCGACCTGGCCGCCCAACTCGACGCGGCAGTAGGGCTCTTGAGGCAGGCGCTCGCCCTCACCCCGGAGGGCGACCCGCTGGTGGCCCGGCGACGCCACAACCTCGCCGTCGCCCTGTTGGCCCGCTGCGCCCACACGCTTCGGCTCGACGACGCCCGCGAGGCACGCGAGCTGGCCGACGCGGTGATCGCGTCGCTGCCCCCGGACTCTCCCGCTCTGCCGGGTGCCCTGGCGGTGGCCGCGAACTCGCGGCTCCTGAGCCCCCGGACCCTGTGGTCGTCGGCCGCCCGGGGCGAGGCGGTGGCGCTGCTCCGCAGGACGGTCGAGGTCACACCGCCCGGCCACCCCCGGCGGACGCTGCGACTGACCAACCTCGGCACGATCCTGCGGGACCGGGGGCCGCTCCGCCGTCGCCGTCGGGCCGATCTGGTCGAGGCGGCCGAGGCGTTCCGCGAAGCAGCCCTGGAAACGCAGTGCGCCCCCTCCCAGCGCCTGGACGCCGCACGGGCGTGGGGCGAGGTCCGGGCGGAGCTCGGTGACTGGGCCGGCGCCCTGGACGGTTATGCGACGGCGGTCGACCTGCTGCACGCCGTCGCACCGCGCCATCTCGTCCGCGACGACCAGGAGTTGTTGTTGAGCCGGACCGTCGGGCTCGGCGCCGAGGCAGCCGGATGCGCGGTGCGCTGCGGTCGGCCCGGTCTGGCGGTCGGACTGCTCGAACAGGCCCGAGGGGTGCTGCTCACCCACGCCTTCGACGCGGACAGCGATCTCACCCGGCTCAGAGAAACGGCCCCGGACCTCGCCGACCGCTTCGAAGAACTCCGGGACGCCCTCGACACGGCCACCGGCGACCGTGATCAGGGGTTCCTCGACGAAGGACCCCCTGGCCGGGCGCGCGCGGCCGACGCCCGGGCCGACCAGCGGCAGCGACTGGCCGCCGAATGGCGGGAGTTGACCGCGCGGATCCGCACCGAACATCCGGAACTCGGCCTGCTGCGGCCGGTGCGGGAGTGGGACGAACGGGAACTGTGCGCCACGGCCGCTGCGGGCCCCGTGGTGCTCGTCAACGTCTCCCCGCACGGCAGCGACGCACTGGTCGTCACCGAGCGCGCCATCGACGCCGTACCGCTCCCCGGACTTGACCTCCGGACGACAGGGGCCCGCCGGCAGGCCCTCCAGGACGCGCTGCTGCGTATCGAGACGCCGGGAACGTCCGGCGCCGACCCCTTGCGCGCGCAGCGAGTCGTCGGCGACACCCTGGCCTGGTTGTGGAAAGCGGTCACCGGCCCGGTCCTCCATCACGTGGGCATGGCGGCGGAACCCGCCGGACCGCTGCCCCGTGTCTGGTGGTCGCCCGGTGGCGCCCTGGGCACCCTTCCGCTGCACGCCGCGGCCCCTGAAGGTGCGCCCGGAGCGCTGGACCGTGTCGTCTCGTCGTATACGCCGACTCTGCGGGCCCTGCACCACGCCAGGCAACGAACGACGCGCCCGGCGGGAACGGGGGCGCTCGTCGTCGGCGTCGGGGAGGCTCCCGGCCTCCCGCGCCTGCCCGCCGCCCGCCGCGAGGCCGAACACCTCGCCGGGCTGCTGCCCGGGGTCCAGGTATTCACGGGTGAGGCCGCCACCCACGCCGCGGTGGTGTCCGCCCTGCCCCGGCACGCGTACGCGCACTTCGCCTGCCACGCCGTGGGAGATCTCGGGCGCCCGTCCGCCGGCCGCCTCGCCCTGCACGATCACACGGACAACCCGCTGACGGTCCGTCATCTCGCCCGGCTTCGGCTGCCGTCGGTCCGCCTCGCCTACCTCTCCGCGTGCGACACCCTGCGCACCAGTCCCGAACTCGCCGACGAGGCCGTCCACATCGTGAGCGCCCTCCAGATCGCCGGCTTCCCGCATGTCGTCGGCTCGCTGTGGCATGTCGACGACACGATCGGAGCCGGAGTCGCGCAGGGCGTGTACGAGGCCCTGATCAGGAACGACGGCACGCTGGACGTCGACCGGGCGGCCGAGGCGGTGCACAGCACGGTGCGCGCGCTGCGTGACACCTATCCCCGGACGCCGAGCCTGTGGGCCTGCCAGGTGCACGCGGGGCCCTAGGAGTTGTTCGGCCCGGTGACGTGCTCGGGGTCTCGCGGCAGTGACGTCAGGATCTCGATCAGCGCGGCGGTGGCGGGTGGGTCCGGCGGGTCGCCGTACGTGGCGGCGTAGACCTGACGGGCATTGCCGGTGAGCAGTGTGGCGTGGACGCCCGGCGCCCGATGGGCGCGCAACGCGAGCCCGTTGAGGATCGCGACACCCATTCCGGCGGCCACGAGCGACTGCGAGACGACCGTGTCGTCACAGGAGTAGGCGATACGTGGGGAGAAGCCGGCCCGCTCGCACGCGGTGATCGTGGCCGCTCGACAGCGTTCGCAGCCGCCGACCCAGGCGGAGTCGCGGTGGTCCACGAGACGCTGTCGGGGTCGGTCGCTGACGAGGTAGAGGGGGTCGTCGAGCAGATGCGTCAGCCGGATTCCCTCCTCCTCCAGCGGAGTGTCGGCGTGCCGGAATATCAGGGCGATGTCGACATGCCCGGCGCGCAGCAACCTCAGCCCGTCGTCCGGGTGGGCATCGACGAGGTTCAACTCCACTCCCGGGTGCATCCGGGACAACTCGATGGCCGCCCTCGGGACGAGGGTGCTGAGGACCGTCTGGAACCCGGCGAGTCGCACCCGTCCGGCACGAAGTCCCACGCGCGCCGCCAACTCGACGGATGCGGCATCCAGCCGTCCCAGGACCTCGGCCGCCCGCTGCGCCAGTAGCTCCCCTTCGGGCGTGAGCCGGATCCCGCGGCCCACGCGTTGGACGAGCTTGGCTCCGGTGGCGGCTTCCAGCCGCCCCAGGTGGTGACTGACCGACGGTTGCGAGTAGTGCAACTCTCTGGCGGCTTCGGTCACCGATCCGTGCCGGGCAACCGCCGCCAGCACCGTGAGCTGGGTCAGGTTCAGCATTCATCAAGTTTATTGATGGGACCGGCGCGGAGTTGGCATAAGACGTCATGCCATCAGGAGGGCTACCTTCGCCTTGTGGCCGAGCTGATCGGACGAAGCTCGACCAACCGGAGGAAAGGAACTCGAACCATGTCACTTGCTCGCGTCCAGCACATCGCCGTCTCGCTCGACGGGTTCGCGACCGGCGAGGGGCAGAGCCTCGAAGCACCGTTCGGCCACGCCGGCGAACGGCTGCACGAGTGGATGTTCGCCACCCGGTGGGGGCGCGCGATGCTGCGTCAGTCCGGTGGCTCGGGCGGCGTCGACGACGCCTTCCTGCGGCTGTTCACCGCCGGGATCGGCGCCGAGATCATGGGCGCCGGGAAGTTCGGCTACCCCGGCTGGCACGAGAACCCGGACTGGAAGGGCCCGTGGGGTTCCAACCCGCCGTTCCACACACCGGTCTTCGTCCTCACCCATCACCCGCGTCCGTCGATCGAGATGGAGGGCGGCACGACGTACCACTTCATCGACGCCTCACCCGCCGAGGCGCTCGAGACGGCCCGCAAGGCCGCAGGCGGCCAGGACGTGCGCATCGGTGGTGGTCCCACCATGGTCCGCGACTTCCTGGCCGCCGGGCTGATCGACGACATGCACATCGTGGTGGTCCCGATCCTCCTCGGCCGGGGCGTTCGGCTCTGGGACGGCCTGGAGGGCCTGGAGGAGGGCTACGACGTCGAGAGCGTCTCCACCCCCAGCGGGGTCACCCATGTGACATTCACCCGCGCGGGTCTGTGAACCGCCCCGGGCGGCAGGCGGGGGCGGTTCGGGCGTCGCCTCGGCCGCCGAGCAGGTCCGGGACCGCCGGCGCCCGGGGCGTCAGTGCCGGGCGCAGGACCAGGCGCCCATGCCCTGCATCGCGGCGAGCCTCCTGGCCGTGGCGATCTGCTCGCTCTTCGTGGCCAGATCGGCGCGTGGCGCGTATTTGAGGCCGCCGGCCGCCGCCCAACTCGACCGGGTGAACTGCAGACCTCCGTAGTGGCCGTTCCCCGTGTTGGCCTTCCAGTTCCCGGAGGACTCGCACTCCGCGATGGCGTCCCAGTCGACACCGGCTGCGGCCGCGGCCCGGGGCGCGGACGCCTGGGCGGCTCCGGCACCGAAGAGCAGGACCGGGGCGCAGGTCAGAGCTACCGCCAGCGACCTGACAGGCAATCCGTACCGGTGGTTCTTCTGGTGACGACGCATCAGCAACCCTCTCGCTCGGAAGCCCGGCCGCGGGTGCGGCGGAGCACTACCGAACGTAATGGGGCCGGGTCGCCCAGGCACACGGAGAGCGTCCATCAGCGGCACAGAGGTATCGGGAGCACCCCGTTCAGCGGATCGGTGGGGCAGATCGGTGAAGCGACGTCCGGGTGTGTGCCCATCCCCGCGCCTCCGCACGGACGGTGGCCCGTGCACGGCTTCTCGGGCCACTGCCAAATGATCTACGGAGTCATGGCGCGAGCAGGCCTTCGACGGCTCCGCTCAGGAAACCCCGAGGAAGATGCCGCCCGGCGTGTTGAGATCATCGTTGTAGAGGTGGAACGCGCGCAGCGACCTGGCGACCTCCCGCTGCGAGATGAAGGCATCGCGGTCCAGATCGAGTCGCTGAAAGATCGCCGCAGCGTCACCGTCGGAGATCTGGCAGAAGGCCAAGTACCTGGCGAACTCGTCACGGTTGATCCGCTTGTCACCGTCGACGTCCAGGACGGTGAAGATCGCCTGGGCGATGTCCTCCAGCACCTGGGACGCGTGCGCTCCGTACCCGGCAGCACGGTGCGCCGCGACGAACTCGTCCTGGGACAGCCGGTCCCGTCCCGGAGTCGCCTGCGCGAGGAGCCCCAGCCACTGAGCCCAGTAGGCCCGCTCCAGCGCCTTGATCTTGGTGTCGGTCTCCGCCAACCCGTAACCGGTGACGTACCGGTGCACGATCCGCTGGTAGTTCTCCCAGGTGACGTACCGCTCTTCGTCGGTGTCCAGCGCGGCGAAGAGCCGCCGGAGTCGGCGGGTGAGGGGATCGGCTGTCGCCATGGTTCCAGGTCCTCCGGGGATCTCATTGACAGTGCCTGCACAGTGAATCGGTGTCGTAGGTGTCGCGGCCATGGTTGGTGGCTGCCTTTTCGCCGACTCTCCGGGGAACTGCCTTCGGCGTGTGAGACGTGCCCGGGCCGTCGACGGTTCACCCATCGCGGCACGATCTCGTCACGTGTGGCCCGCGACCTGCCACCTGCGGTCTGCCCACTTGCCCCCTGCGGCCTGCGGCCTGCGGCCGACAACGGTGCAACGTGTCTCCACCGCCAGGTCCCGCCGATCACGTAGCGTCTGCGCATGACTGTTTCTCTGTTGCTGCCCGGACCGGGCGGGAGCATGTCCGAGACCGTGGGTACCGAGGTCTTCCGCCACGACGGCGAGGACGACCACTACGAGTACGAGATCCATGCCAGCGGGGCACTGATCGTGTGGAGCATCAAGAGGGGCGCGGCCGACGCGGTTCTCGAGGCGTACGGGCCGGGGGCCTGGCTCAAGGTGAGTGGCTCGGTCTACCAGCCGTAGGCGGCATTCCGCTCAGGGAGCGTGCCCAGCCGAGGCCGATGCACCGTTCAGCCTGTCGGGTCAGACGGTCCTGCGGCCCGGGGGGAACTCCTTTCCGTCGCGGTCGGAGACCGTGGCGAACCAGGACGTGGCCCACACGGTGAGGCAGTCGGTCTCGTGGATCGTCTCGAACGGGTGGTCGTTCCACGCCCCGTACGACGTGACGTACACAGCCTCGCCGGGCTTCAGCCAGTAGTCCTGGCCGCACGGCTCGAGCCACAACTGCAACTGCTCCTTGCCGTCGTTCTGCACCAACAGCGGGACGGGATTTCCCAGTTGACGGATCGCCTCGAAGCTGTGGTCGCCGGCCTCGGCCATGTTCGTCTTCAGCGGGTCCATGATCCGGTCGATTGCTGCCCGCCGAGCCGGGTCCTGTCCGTTCACACGATGATTGTGGACCCGGGATCGCGGCTGAGAACAGTCCGGCCACGAACTGGCCGCCCACCGGGTCGAGTCGGTCCGCCGTGCGCTTCCGGACCATGGCTCTCGGATCAGGATTCAGACGGCCCTCGACGCCCATCTCCGCCGCGAGCCTCCGTCAGCGGCGGGGCTCCCTCCGTCACCGGCGGGGTTCAGAGGTCTCCCACCAGTCCAGGACGAGGCTCGCGTACTCGTCCGGTTTCTCCTCCCAGCAGAAGTGACCCGTGTCCATGAAGTCGACCCGGCTGTTCGCCAGACGCTCATCGAGGAACTGCGCGTTGACCGGTGGAACCACGCCGTCCTTGGAGCCCATGATGATGCGTACGGGCGCCTTGATTTCCTGGAGGAGCTCCGCGAGTTCGGGCAACTGCGCGGGATAGGTCTGCGCGTAGCGCATCGACTCGGCAAAGCGGGTTCCCTGGTAGGAGGCGTAGTAGTCGTCCCGTATCGAGCGCGACGGTGTGAATCCCGGAATCGTGGAGAGTGCGGCGTCGACGACCTTTCGCGAATCAAGGCGTCGGTACGGTTCGAGGTCCGTGGCCTCCACCCACTCCTTGAGGGGGCCCGTCAGCTGAAGTGGCACCGCGGCGCCCCCGCTGCCGACCACAACGCTACGAAAGCGATCCGGCTGTTGGGCGGCGGCGAAGAGTGAGGAAGACGTGCCGATGTCGGGGCCGACCAAGTGCGGGTTCTCCAGGCCGAATTCGTCGGCCAGGCGGAGGATGAACGTACCCATCGCCTTCGGTGACAGCAACGTCTCGCGGGATTTCGAGCCTCCGAAACCTGGGGGGTCGACAGCGATCAGGTGGGCTTTGTCAGCGAACCGGGACCACACGTGATCGAAGGCGAAGACGCTCTCGGGCCAGGGGCTCAGCAGGATGGCGTCACGTCGCTCGCCGGGTCTGTCGCTTTCGGCGAAGCGGATCGACACTCCGTCGATCGTCCTGAACTGCGGCTTGATTGTTTCGCTCATGGTGATTCCTCGCCTGGGTGTCCCCCCGGGGCGGCGTGCCACGAGTCTCGAACCGATGCCGCCGCTCGTGAGTCGCGTGCGGGAGCTGATGGTTTCGGCCTTTGCTGCGCGCCGACGCCGAAGCGCCCTCGGGCCGCGTGTCCGCTGCGGCCGGGCCGGCTGCCCCGGACTACCAGCCGACACGGCCACCGGCTCGCCTTGGCCACCGGCCGAGCCGAGTACCGGCTGCCCACTGGGTCGGCCACTGGCGTGGGCCGACGAATGGGTTGACGAATGTCACACCCTCAAGAAACGCCATCAATAATGCTATATCGGGCATTGCGGCCACGCTGCCCGCACCCCTGCCCTGTTAGCGTCGCCGTCGTCCGGGGTCGCGTCGCTCGCGGGACCGTCGGGCGACGAGCACCTGTCCGAGCCCCGGCGCCCGCGCAACGGCTCCAGCAGCGCCGGCCCCCGGCGTCCGACCGCGCGTGCGGACCGAAGCCCTCGGACCCGAAGCGACCGCAGAAGCACAGCAGGACGGAACCCCCATGCTCCGAACGCACCTACCGCGCCGCGCAGTACGGTGCCTCGCCACGGTCCTGGCCACCGGAACCGTGGTGGCCGGGCTCGGAACGACCGGCGCGGCCGCAGTCGGCACCGGTTCGCGTGCGAGCGCCAAGGTCGGCGGTTCACAGGTCACCTGCACATCGCACCGGCCCGGGCTGGCGAGCCGGCTGTCCGAGGACATCGCGGGCGCGCTCCGCGGCCGCCAGAGCGCCTCCGCTCTCGCGATCTACGATCGCGCCACGGACACCGCGTGCACCTTCCGGGCCGGCGCACGGTTCGACTCGGCGAGCGTGGTCAAGGTCACCGTTCTCGGGGCTCTTCTGCGCAAGGTCATGGAGGAGGACCGTCATCTCACGCCGCGCGAGGTGACGCTGACCAAGGCCATGATCACCAAGTCGGACAACGACTCGACGTCGGCCCTGTGGCGTCAGCTCGGGCCGAAGAGCGTGCAGCGTTTCCTCGATCTGGCGGGGATGCGGGAGACCGTGCCGGGGCCGAAGGGGTACTGGGGCCGCACGCAGATCACCGCCGGTGACCAGCTCAAGCTGCTGCGCCTGCTCACCTCGGACAACACCGTCCTCGACCAGGACGCCCGCGCCTACGCACTCGGCCTGATGAACCAGGTCGTCCCCGCCCAGCGGTGGGGCGTACCGGCCGGGGCCTCCGACTCGGCGACCGTCCATCTCAAGAACGGGTGGCTGGAGCGCGAGACCAAGGGGTGGCGGGTGCACAGCGTCGGCGTGTTCACCGGTCACGGCCACGACTACGGGATCGTGGTGCTCTCCGACGGCAACCGCACGATGAAGGACGGGATCGCGGGCATCCAGGGCGCCGCCCGTGCCATCAACCGCGATCTTCCCTGAGCCCGGCCCGGCGCACAGGCTTGGCCCGGCCGCGCGCACAGGCTTGGCCCGGCTTCGGCCCCGGCTCCGCCTGGCCCCGCGCACAGGCTTGGGCCCCGACCCGGCCCCGGCTCCGCGCACAGACTCCGCCCGGCCCCGGCTCCGCCCCGGCATCCGCGCCGCTGGCCCGGCCCCTCACCGCACGCCCTCCCGGGTGCCCGACTCGCCGGGCAGGGCCCGGTCGAGCTGGCTGCGCGAGGTGATACCGAGCTTGGTGAAGACCTTGCGCAGGTGGTACTGGACGGTGCGCGCGCTGATGAACAGGCGGGTGCCGATCTCCGGGTTCGACAGACCGTCGCGGGCCATACGGGCGATCTGGGCCTCCTGGGCGGTCAGGCCCTCCTGCCCGGCCGGGGTGGTCCGCTGGTGGACGGTTCCGCCGGTGGCCCGCAGTTCACGGGCGGCTCGCTCGGCGAATCCGGCCACGCCCATCGTGTCGAGCATGCTGTGGGCGGTGCGCAGTTGCTCGCGCGCGTCGCTGCGGCGGCGTTCCCGGCGCAGCCATTCCCCGTACAGCAGATGCGCGCGGGCGAGATCGATCCGGAGCCGCGTCTTTCCGAAGCGCGCGATCGCCTCGCGGTACAGGCGCTCCGCCGCCTCTCCCTCGCTCAGCAGCGCGTGGGATCGCGACTGGGCCCCCAGCGCCCAGTCCGTGCCGGTGGCACCGGCCATTTCGGCGAGCCGGTCATAGGCCCCGGTTGCGGTCTCGGGCCTCCCGCAGCGTGCGGCGGCCTCGATGAGCTCGACCAGGGACCAGCACATCGAGCCGAGGTCCTCGTCGTAAGCGGTGGCACGCCGGCCCGCGGCCATGGCCTTGTCGTAGCGGCCGAGGCCATTGTTGAGCGTGGCGTTCGCCCACTCGGCGAAGGTGATCCCGACTCCCTCGCCGCGCCCGGTCACGTCCTTGAGGGTGGCGTCGACCAGCGCGGACGCTCCGGCCTCGTCGCCACGCAACGCGGCCAGACCCAGGGCGCCGTAGGGCGCGAGGACGCTCCCGGTCGCATGCGTGACGGCTTGCAGTTCCTCGGTCAGCGACGACGCGGCGGTCAGGTCACCTGCGAACAGCAGCATGTGGGCGCGGGCGGTGAGGGCCAGCGGTAGCTCGCTGAGCGCGCCGGTCTGGCGGGCGAGCCGGAGGTACCGGGCGGAGAGCGGTTCCCAGTGATCGTCGTCCCAGAGGCGCATGGCCGTGATGCATGCCAGATACATCCGGCGCAGCTCCTCCTCGGCGGACATGCCCTCGCCGAAGTCGCTCAGCGCCGTACGCAGGGCCGGGACCCCTGCCGCGTATCCCTCATGAAGGCCGGCGGCCGTGCCGTCGAGGAGGAGCGCGGGGGCGCTCGGCGCGTGGCGCGGCGGAGGCGCCGCGGCGGCCGCGCGGGCCACCTCGAGGACACTGCCACCGGGTCCGGCCAGACGCCCGGCGAAGATCGCGGCAACCAGTGCGTCGAGGTAGGTCGCACGGGAGAGGTCCGCGTCGATCGGTTCGAGCCGCCGGGCTGCATTCAGCAGCAGCGTCGGCGCCTCACCGCCCCGGCTGGTGATGAAAGCGAGCTGCGCCCGCAGCACATCGACCTGTGCCTGCTGGGCCTCGCTGAGCGGTCCGGATGCGGCCATCACGAGCAGGGCCCGCGCCGCGTCGAAGGCGCCTGCCCGGATCTTGGCCTGTGCGGCGGCCAGCGCCCGTCCCGCCCGCCCCGCCGGGTCGAGCGTGAGCATGGCCGCGCGCTCCAGGAACGCGGCCGCCGCGGCCAGACCGCCGCGTGCCTGCGCCCGGGCGGCCGAGTCCTCGAGTTCGCCGGCGACGTCCTCGTCCGGCGTCGCCGAGGCCTGAGCCCGGTGCCAGGCACGCCGGTCGGGGTCGAGCTGCTGATCGGTCACCTCGGCCAGGGCCCGGTGCACCTGCTGTCTGTCACCTGCCGACGCCGACCGGTAGGCCGCCGAGCGGGCCAGGGGATGCCGGAACCGCACCCGGGTGCCGAATTCGGCCAGGTCGGCGTCGGCCGCGGGTGCCGCGGCGTCGGCGCCGATCCCGAGCCGGGCGGCTGCCCGCCAGACCAGGGCCGGGTCGCCGGACGGGTCGGCCGCCGCGATCTGGAGCAGCCGCCGGGTCTGTTCCGGCAGCGCCCCGACCTGCCGCAGCAGCTTCTCTTCGATGCTGCCCGAGAGCGCCCCCAGACCGGGGAGCCCGAATCCGCCGGCCAGCTCCGCCGGTGCCGGCCCCCGCGTCAGCTCCAGCAGGGCCAGCGGGTTGCCCCGCGTCTCGAAGACGATCTGGTCCCGCACGCGTGCATCGATCGGACCGGTGAGCACAGCGTCCAGCAGTGCACGTGCATCGGCCTCACGCAGCCCTTCGACCGCCAGTTCCGGTATGCCTGCCAGGTCACCGCCGATGCCACGGGCGGCGAAGACCACGCCGACCGATTCCGCTCCCAGCCGGCGCGCGACGAACGCCAGGACCTGTGCCGAGGCGTGGTCGAGCCATTGCTGGTCGTCGATCAGGCAGATCAGCGGCCGCTTCTCGGCAACCTCGGAGAGCAGGCTCAGCACGGCGAGACCGACCAGGAACCGGTCCGGCGTAGGCCCGGTGCTCATGCCGAACGCGGTCCGCAGCGCATCGCGCTGCGGAGCCGGGAGATGCCCGAGTCGGTCCAGCAGCGGCGCGCAGAGCTGATGCAACCCGGCGTACGCGAGCTCCATCTCCGACTGGACCCCGGCGGCGCGCGCCACACGGCAGCCCAGGGCCTGCACCGCCAGGTACTCCAGCAGCGCGGTCTTGCCCACGCCCGCCTCGCCGTGCACCACCAGGGCCCGGCTCTCCCCGGCGCGGACGGCCCCGATCAGGCGGTCGAGCGCTCCGCACTCGGCGCGGCGGCCCGTCAGCTCCGCAGCGCGTCTCCACCCCGGCAGATCCGCGGATGCATGCACGGCACCACGCTATCGCCCTCGGCCGGTGCACTGGCGGCGACGGCTGGCGAGTGGCGGATGCGACCGCTGTCCGGCCGGCGGCACGCTGAAGCCATGGGTCCGGTCGTGAGAAGCCTTCGGTCCGGTCGTGAAGGGACGAGCCATGACGACAATCCATCACCGCTACGCCACCGTCCGAGGACAGCGGCTGTTCTACCGGGAAGCGGGGCCTTCCGAGGCACCCACCGTGGTGCTGCTGCACGGCTTCCCGACCAGTTCGTTCATGTTCCGCAACCTGATTCCGCTGCTGGCCGACCGGTACCACGTGATCGCCCCCGATCACCTGGGTTTCGGACTGTCCGACGCGCCGCCCGTGGACGAGTTCGCCTATACCTTCGACGCGCTGGCCGACCTGACCGCAGACCTGCTGGCGCAACTCCACATCACGCGGTACGCCCTGTACGTCCAGGATTACGGGGCACCCGTCGGCTGGCGGCTCGCCCTGGCGGATCCGGCCGCGGTCACGGCGATCATCAGTCAGAACGGCAATGCCTACGAGGTGGGGTTCGCGGAGGCGTTCTGGGAGCCCGTCCGCGCGTACTGGCAGGAGAGGAACACACAGACCGAGACGGCACTGCGCCAGGCGCTCACGCTGGAGGTCACCCGGTGGCAGTACCTGCACGGCGTTGCGGACGAGAGCCTGGTCAGCCCCGACACCTGGTATCACGACTTCGCCCTGCTGTCCCGGCCCGGGAACGACCTGGTGCAGTTGCGGCTGTTCGCCGACTACGCCGGCAACCTCCCGCTGTACCCGAAGCTGCACGAGTACCTGCGTGACAGCCGTGTCCCGCTGCTGGCCGTCTGGGGCCGCAACGACGAGATCTTCCGCCCCGAAGGCGCTCTCGCCTTCGCCGACGACGCGCCGGGCGCCGAGATCTGTCTCCTCGACGGTGGCCACTTCCTTCTCGAAAGCCACCTCGACGCCGCCGCGGGCTGCATCCGGGGCTTCCTCGGAAGGGCGCTGACATGACCGGGCCGCTGAGGGACGAGACCGTGCTGGTCATCGGGCGGGGCGGCGGGATCGCCCGCGCGATCGTCATTGCCGCCCGGGACGCCGGAGCCCATGTCATCGCGGCCGGCCGCGACCGGCGAGCGCTCTGCGACACCTACGCCGGAGAGCCCGACATCACCACCGAGACCGTCGACCTCACCGACGAATCCGCCATCGCCGCCCTCGGCGAACGGCTCGGCAGTGTCGACCATGCGGTGTCCACGGCCTCCGCACGGGCACGCGGCCCACTCGCCGACCTGGACCCGGATGCGGTCAGGCTGTCGTTCGACACCAAGGTCATCGGCCCGCTCCTGCTGGCCAAGCACCTCGCCCCCCGCATGGGCGAGAACGGATCCTTCACCCTCTTCTCCGGCGTCGCCGCGGCGAAGATCGCGGTCGGCACCCTGGCCGTGGCCATCACCAATGGCGCCGCCGACATCCTGGCCCGCTCGCTCGCCCTGGAACTGGCCCCAATCCGGGTCAACGCCATCTCCCCAGGGGTGATCGACACCGGTGCGTGGGACGCCCTGGGGGAGCAGGCCAAGGCGGACTACTTCGCCGACATCGGCGCCCGCAACCCCGCGCGGCGCATCGGAACCGCCGACGACATCGCCAATGCCGTCCTGTTCGCCATGACCAGCACCTTTCTGACCGGCGCGACGCTGCACATCGACGGCGGCGAGCCCCTCACCTGACCATCCGCCGTCTGGCCACCCCGCCTCGAGCCGCCGCGGCCCGGGCCGAACCGAAAGGACGGAATCATGGGCCTCTCCTGGCAGCAAGGACCGCTCGCCCCCGGCGCGGTCGGCCGTTTCCTCGTTCCCCAGCCGCTGCCCGACAGAATGCTGTTCGCCGAACCCCTGCGCCGACGCATGCGCGTCCGGTTCGGCGACACCTGGATCGCCGACAGCGAAGACGTCGTCCTGCTGCACGAGCCCAGCCGCTACCCGGTGGCCTACTTCCCGCTCGGCGACATCACCACCGGCGTCCTCGAGCAGAGCGAGCACACCACCCGGCACCGCGACCTGGGGCCGACAGCCTGGTACACCGTCCGCTCCGGGACGCAGAGCAGGCAGCGCGCGGCCTGGCAGCACACCGGACTGCCCGGCCACGCCGGCGACCTGAAGGAACGCGTCGCCTTCGCCTGGCGCGCGATGGACGCCTTCTACGAGGAGGACGAGCGCATCGTCGGCCACGCCGCCGACAGCTACCACCGCATCGACATCCGCCGGACCAGCCGCCACCTGGTCGTCCGCGGCACCGAGGGGGTGGTCGCCGACACCGCCCGTCCGCTCGTCCTGTACGAGTCCGGGTTCGCGCCCCGCTGGTACGTCCCGCGCGAGGATGTCGACGCCTCCGCGCTGACCCCGGTCGAAGGCCGGACGTTCTGCCCGTACAAGGGCCTGGCCGGCTACTACGACATCGCCGGCGCCCGTCGCGCCGCGTGGTCCTACGAAGACGCCTACACCGAGGTACGGCGCATCTCCGGCCTGGTGTCGTTCGAGCCGGACATCGTCGAGGTGCACCTCGACGGCGTACGACAGAGCCTGGAACCGGGCCAGAACGTGGTCGCGCACGGCGTCGACCGCAACCTCACGCTCGACGAAACGACGGCCGTCGGACAGTCGTGACCTGCGCCGTCCCACCCGCAGGAACCGACAGTGCCCGGGGAAGGAGCAACCGATGCCCACACTGCTGTCAGTCAACGTCGGCATGCCGAAGGACGTGCCCTGGCAGGGCAGGACCGTCTACACCGGTGTGTGGAAGTACCCGGTCCAGGGCCCCGCGATGGTCCGCCGGCTCAACATCGACGGTGACGGCCAGGGGGACAGGGCCGGCCATGGCGGCGAGCAGCGGGCCGTGCTGGTCTACCAGGTCGACTCCTATCGCCACTGGCAGCAGCACTTCGGACGCGACGACCTCGACTACGGTCAGTTCGGCGAGAACCTCACCGTCGACGGCCTGCCCGACGACGAGGTGTGCATCGGCGACCGGTACCGCATCGGCGAGGCGGAGTTCGAAGTCACCCAGCCCCGCGTCACCTGTTACCGCGTCGGTCTGCGCTTCGGCCGACCCGAACTGCCCGCTCTGCTGGTCAGCCACCACCGCCCCGGTTTCTACATGCGGGTCGTCCACGAGGGACGCATCCAGGCCGGCGACCGGATCGAGAAGACCGCGACCGGGCCGGGCAAGCTGACCGTGGCCGACACCGACGCGCTGCTCTACCTCCCCGGCCGGGACCCGGCCAAGCTGCGTTTGGCGATGCGGATCCCCGCCCTGAGCCCCGGCTGGCAGGGCTCGTTCCGTGAACTGCTCGATGCCGCAGAGCGTCCGGACACCGACGTCGCGCCCGCCTCCGCCGGACCGGCCTGGGTCGGCTTCCGCGAGCTCCGCGTCGCCCAGGTGGTCCCGGAGACCACGACGGTCTCCTCGATCCACCTGGCCGACCCGGACGGGGCCCCGCTGCCGCCCGCCCGAGCAGGCCAGTACCTGACGCTGCGGATCCCCGGCGCGGGCCAACCGGCCCTCGTGCGCAGCTACTCACTGTCCTCGAGCACCGATTCCGGTCACTACCGGTTCAGCGTCAAACACGAGCCGCACGGAACCGCGAGCGGATACCTGACCACGAAGCTGCGGCCGGGGGCGGTCCTCGAAGTAGCGGCCCCCCGCGGCGAGTTCGTCCTCGACGAAGGGACCGGCCCCATCCTCCTCGTCTCCGCCGGCATCGGCCTCACACCGGTGCTGTCGATGCTGCACGAACTCGCCGACCGGGACAGCGGCCGCGAGGTCTGGTGGATCCACGGTGCCCGCAGTCCGCAGGAACATCCCCTGGCCGCGGAGGCGCACGCCCTGGTCGCCTCCCTGCCGCACGCCCACGAGCACGTGTTCTACAGCGCGGCGACACCCGAGGAGCGAGGGCGTGCCCACGCCGTCCACGGGCGCCTGACCAGGGACAGACTGATCGCGCTCTCCCTTCCGTCCGACGCGACCGCGTACATCTGCGGACCCACGTCCTTCACCGCGGACATGCAGGAGGCCCTCACAGCGGCCGGCGTCGCCCCGGCCCGTGTCCACACCGAGTTGTTCGGCACCCTGGCGTCCATCAACCCCGGCCTCACCGGGCAGGCCACCCGGGCACCCCACCAGCCGCCGGGGCCTGTCGGCACCGGCCCGCTGGTCACCTTCGTCCGCAGCGGCATCTCCGCGCCGTTCCCGGAGGGCAAGCGCAGCATCCTCGAACTCGCCGACGCCTGTGACGTCCCCACCCGCTGGAGCTGCCGCACCGGTGTCTGCCACACGTGCACCACCAGTGTCCTGTCCGGTGGAGTCACCTACTCCCCGGAACCGCTGGAGTTCCCACCGGACGGTGAGGTGCTCATCTGCTGCGCCCAGCCCGACGGCGACATCGTCCTGGACATGTGAGGACGGCCGTCGTCATGCACACACGACCTTCCCCATCGGCGAGAACCGACGACGACAGGCGGACGGCCGCCGTCCCTGCCGCGACCGATCCGGTCGCCGTCACTCCGGCCGTCGGCCCGATACCGCCCATCCACGTTCCCCGCCCGCCGATGGGAACGCACACCGCCGGGTTCGTCCGGCTCGCCGCGGTCCGGACGGCGCGCGCGTCGGCCCGTTGGACCACCCGCCTCCTGCCGCGCACCACCGAGCGTCCAGCTCCGGCCCACCCACGAGCGACACATCCATGACTGCTGATGATCAGTCCCCATCGTGCTGCGAGGAAACCATGAACGAGACACCTGACGACCAGGCCGACTCCACCTACGACGTGGTCGTGCTGGGCGCCGGCCCGGTCGGGCAGAACGTGGCCGACCGCGCTCGCGCGGCGGACCTCACGGTAGCCGTCGTGGAGCGTGAACTCGTCGGCGGCGAATGCTCCTACTGGGCCTGCGTCCCGAGCAAAGCGCTGCTGCGGCCCGTGACAGCGGTGGCCGACGCCCGCCGCGTCGACGGCGCCCGGCAGGCCGTCACCGGGGCGCTCGACACCGCGCGGGTCTTCGCCCGCCGCGATCACTACGTCACCGACTGGGACGACAGCGGACAAGCCCAGTGGGTCAAGTCCATCGGCGCCGACCTGTTCCGCGGCCACGGCCGGATCGACGGCCCCCGCCGCGTCACCGTGACCGGTGAGCGGGGCGCGCGGCGTACCCTCACCGCCCGCCACGCGGTGGCCGTGGCCACCGGCAGCCGACCGCGGCTGCCCGACATCCCGGGAATCCAGGAGGCCCGGCCCTGGACCAACCGCCACGGCACCGATGCGAGCAGCGTGCCCGGCCGACTCGCCATCGTCGGCGGCGGAGGAGTCGGCGCCGAGATGGCCACCCTCTGGCAGGGTCTCGGCTCCCACGTCACCCTGCTCGCCCGCCGAAGCCTCCTGCCCCGCCTCGAACCCTTCGTGGGCGAACTGCTCACCGAGAGTCTCACCCGGTCGGGCGCGGACGTGCGGATCGGCCGGCAGGTGACGTCAGTGACCCGACCGGACCTCGCAGGTCCCGTCACCCTCACCCTCGACGACGGCAGTCACGTGGAAGCCGACGAGGTCATGTTCGCCACCGGTCGGGCCCCCAACACCGACGACATCGGTCTCGACACGGTCGGGCTGACCCCCGGCACCTGGCTGGACGTGGACACCACCTGTCTGGTCAACGGCATGGACGGTGACTGGCTGTACGCCCTCGGCGACGTCAACCACCGCGCTCTCCTCACCCACCAGGGCAAGTACCAGGCCCGGACCGCGGGCGATGTCATCGGAGCCCGCGCCGCCGGCGGCCCGGTCGACGACGCCGCTTGGGGCGACCACGCCACCACCGCCGACCAACACGCCGTACCCCAGGTCTTCTTCACCGACCCCGAGGCGGGCGCGGTGGGCCCGACCGCCGAACAGGCGGCCGGGGCCGGCTTCCGCATCAAGGTCGTCGACGTCGACTTCAACGCCGCCCAGGGCGCCAACCTCTACGCCGACGACTACCGGGGACACGCCCGGATGGTGGTCGACCTCGACCGCGAGATTCTGCTCGGAGTGACGTTCACCGGTCCGGGAGTGAGCGAGCTCCTGCACTCGGCCACCGTCGCGGTCGCCGGCCAGGTTCCGCTCAAGCGTTTGAGGCACGCCGTCGCCTGCTTCCCGACGGTCAGCGAGATCTGGCTCTTCCTCCTCGCGGCGTACCAGCGCGAGTGAGCGGCATCAGGCACAGGAGTCCCCGCGAAGCCCCACCGTCCGCAGTCGGGCGCGCCGCGGCACGCGGCGTCCGTCACCGCTCACCGAGGTTGCTCTCTTCAGTCTTCGCCTGTGTCGTACGGCGAGGACGGTCGGTTCCAGACGGCGTCCGACCGGCCGATGATCCGGCGGAGTTCACGGGCACTGCGAGGTGAAACGGCCTGCGTCACGGTGTCGAGGAGAGAGCGGGCTTCGAGAGGGTTGGGGCAGCAGTACCAGTGCACGTTGCCCCACTCGTAGTCGTGCCACAACTCGCGCTCAGGACGGTGGACGTAGTCCTTCCACAGGCGCACGGCCGCGCTGACGTCTCCTGGCTGGAGGTAGTTGCGGGTGCGCTCGAGACTGGCGATCTCGGACAGTGCACGCGAGGACAGGCCGTCGATGCCCGGCCGTGCAGCCGGTGTGCGGTGGTGGGACCCAGCGGTCCGGAGTGGTGCCGGCCGGCTACGCGGCATGGGCCTTTCGGTTCGTCGTCATGCCGTGCATGGTGTCACGACCACAAACGTTGTCTCGAACGAATTCCCCTGTCCTGGCGCGGGTTTCATCAGCGGCGCCGTGCGACTCAGACCTCGGGAAGGGAGGGGTCGGGTGTCCACGGGGCCGGCGCGGTGATGGCCCAGCGTTCGTGGTCCCGCCAGCCCCCGTCGATGTAGAGGTAGTCCGGCGAAAGTCCCTCGTACCGGAAGCCCAGCCGCCGGACCACGGCGAGGGATGCCGTGTTCGCCGGCTGAATGTTGGCCTCCAACCGGTGGAGCCGCAGGTCGGTGAAGGCGTGCTCCACAGTGGCGGTGAGACCTTCGGTCATGTACCCGTGCCCTGCGGACGGGGCGAAGGCGGCATAGCCGAGGGAAGCCCCCTGGTAGCGGCCCCGGATGATCGAGTTGATGTTGACCATGCCGGCGGTCGCGCCGGTCTCCCGGACACGGACCAGAAAGCCCAGGTTGGTGCCGTCCTCGAAGCGGCGCATCCAGGCCCGGAAATCCTCCGCGGTCGAGGGCAGTTGCATCCATGGCCGGTGCAGCTCGGAGCTGGCCCGCACGAGCGCGCAGAACTCCTCCTGGTCGGAGAGGGCGAGCGGGCGTAGGTCAATCCGTGACGGCATCGTGAGCATGGACCAACGTTACGACCTGTGCCGTCGGCGGCTCATCGGGCCCCGCGGCTCCCACCCCTGTCCTCCGAGGCATCAGTCCGCACCGCTGTCGGCTCTTCGCCTGAGGACCAGCACGGCCGTGTCGTCCGTCGGCCTGCCACCGGTGTGCTGCTGCAACTCACGGTGCAGAGTCGCCGCGATGTCGCGGGGAGCGACCTCGCCCCAGTGGGTCACCCGGTCCTCCAGTGGGTAGAAGGCGCCCTCGGCGTTGCGGGCTTCGGTGACACCGTCCGTGCAGAGCAGCAGAGTGGAGCCCGGCGGGAAGTCGAACCATTCCACGGTGCGTGGCTCCGGGGTCAGCGACGCCAGACCCAGCGGAACCGACGGTTCGCGGTTCAGTGCCGGTCCCGCCCGGTCTCCGTGCAGAATGTAGGGCTCGACGTGTCCGCAGTTGATGGCCTGGGCCTCCGGCCCGGAGCCGATGCCGAGGACGAGTGCCGTGACGAAGCGTTCCCGTTCGCCCGCCTGAGCTGCGAACGAGTTGTGCCGCAACACCGAGTTCTCGAGGGCGTCCACCACCGCCGTGAGCGTGGGCTCCGACACCGCGGCCTCCCGGAAGGCCGTCAGTACGGCGAAGGCCGCGCTGATCGCGGACAGACCCTTGCCCTGGACATCGCCGATGAACACCCGGCTCCCGTACGGCGAGTCCACGACCTCGTAGATGTCGCCCCCGACCCGGCTGTCCTCCTCCACCGGTTCGTACAGGCCCTGGACGAGCAGGTCGTCGGTCAGCAGGGGAAACGGGCGCAGGATCTGGCGTTGCAGAGCGGCCGCGGCGGATCGCAGCCGTGCGATCTCCCCCTCCCTGCGGACGCGCTGGGCGGCTCCGGCAACGCTCAGGCCGGTGAACACGAGCGCGAAGACGACCACTCCCACGTCCGCCGCCAGTGTGTCGAGCGGTGTGTCGATGAGCGAGGCGATCACGACGACGTTGACCCAGACGGACGCGAACACGGTCTGGCGGACAGTCCCCCTTCCGGCGAACAACGCCGGCAGCACGATGAGGAAGGGGGCCAGCCTGGTCTCCCTGCCGAGGAGAAGGCCTGTCAACGCCAGGACCACCGTGAACCCGACCAGCCAGAACCACACGACTCGCCAGGGGAGCGAGCCTGCCTGCGAGCCGCGGCTCACCACCGCGTCCGGTGCATCAGGATCGTTCGAGGCGCGCACCGTTGCTCCTGACCTCCGGCCGACGTCGTGACAGCGTCCACGGTCCTGCCCACAGGGTCCGGGACCGGTCCGGAGCCGAGGCTTCGCGCCGGAGCAGCAGGACACCGGGGGCGCGGAGGTATCCGTATCCCATGGCCCGGCGGTTGTACGTGGAGGAAGGGCGGCGTCACTCGGATGCCCGACACCGAGTGCGTCGATGGTGACTTCCGGCCGGGGTGGCAACCATCCCCGGCGCCCGCGCAGAGCCCGCGTGGAGCCTTCGCGGAGGCCCCCGAAGACGGTCCCGACCCGCTGGCTATCCTGACTCCTCCTCCTGGAGACCGGAGCGCAGGTGCCACAGACGGAGCTGTCCCCGCAGCCGCAAACGAACCCCGACGATGCCGTCGAGCACCAGGCGTACGACATCGTCGTCTCGGTCGTCGTCGGCGTGCTGTCGATGTCCCTGCTCATGGGACTCGGATGGGCGCTGGGCGGTACACGGTGGCTGACACATCCGGGCTTCCAGGCCTGGTCGACCGTCTTCGTCGCGATCACCGTGCAGGCATTGCCCTTTCTCCTGCTCGGCACGCTGATCTCCGGGGCCGTCAACGCCTTCGTGCCGGCGAGCGCGTTCAGCCGTGTGCTGCCGAGCAACCCCGCGCTCGCGGTGCCCGTGGCGAGCGTCGCGGGGACGGTGCTGCCGGGCTGCGAATGCGCTTCCGTACCGGTCGCGGGAAGCCTGATCCGGCGGGGGGTCACACCGGCAGCCGCCTTCGCCTTCCTCCTGTCGGCTCCGGCGGTCAACCCCATCGTGCTGGTCTCCACCGCCGTCGCCTTCCCGGGCGCCCCGGACATGGTCGCGGCCCGTCTGATCGCCTCGCTGGCCACATCGGCGGCGATGGGGTGGCTGTGGCTGAGATTCGGCCGCACACAGTGGCTGCGGATGCCCTCCCGGCACAGCGGCCACCTGCCAGGGCACGGCAGATGGGAGGAATTCCGCCGGGGATTCCAGCACGACTTCCTGCACGCCGGCGGGTTCCTCGTCCTCGGCGCCATGGCAGCCGCGGCCTTCAACGTTTCCGTGCCGCGATCTGTGCTGGACACCTTCGCCGACTCGCCCTGGCTGTCCGTGCTCTTCCTCGCCGTGCTGGCGATCGTCCTCGCCGTCTGCTCCGAAGCCGACGCCTTCGTCGCCGCGTCGCTGACAGGCTTCTCCCCGACGGCCCGGCTCGCGTTCATGGTGGTCGGCCCCATGGTCGACCTCAAGCTGATCGCGCTGCAGGCGGGGACATTCGGCCGGGCCTTCGCGCTGCGGTTCTCCGCGGTGACCGCGGTGGCGGCTGTCGTCTTCAGCGCCCTGACGGGGTGGTGGCTGCTGTGAACCGCACAGCCCAACCCCTGCTTCTGCTCGTCACCGGCGCAGCCGTGCTGCGGGCTTCCCTGTTCAGCGACCTGTGTCTGCGCTACGTGAAGGAGGGACTCCGGCCCCTTCTCGTCATCACTGGCGTTGCCCTGGTGCTCGTCGGGCTGCTCGGTGTGCTGCGCGACGTACTGCCGTCCGTCGCTCGGCACCCCGCAGGGACCGGACAGCACCATGGTGGCGCGCCGTCCGACGGGCACGATCACGCGAAGGGCCTGCTCACGTCCTGGCTGTTGCTTCCGCCCGCTCTCGCCCTGCTCTTCTTCGCACCGCCCGCGCTCGGTTCCTACACCGCTGCCCGGAACAGCCCGAAGGAGGTCGAGCTCTACGAACGGTTCGAGCGGCTGCCCGCCCAGGGAGTGGCTCCGCTGTCGCTGACCGAGTTCATCGCCCGGGCCCAGCAGGACGACAGGAAAAGCCTCCGGGGGCGTACGGTCCTGCTGGCGGGTTTCGTCACGCCCCGCAAGGACGGTGCGTGGGATCTCACGCGTTTGCAGGTCGCCTGCTGCGCGGCCGACTCCCGGTCGTTGACCGTGACGATGCACGGAGTGCAGGCCCCGCCCGCCGACTCCTGGGTCGAGGTGTCGGGCACCTGGCACCCGGTGGGCGAGCTGGGCACGCGTACCGCCGCACTCGCACTCGACGTGACGTCGCTGGAACGGGTCTCCCCACCGTCGACTCCGTACCTCGACCGCGCGCCGGTGCCCGGGCCGGGGTAGTGATGGTCGGCTCGACGGGTCGGAGACCGTGCCGTAAGCGGAGGCCGGAGCCCTGCACGCGGAAGAAGGCTCCTACGCCTCTTCCTCGTCGAGCGCCTCCTCGACCCAGATGATCTTTCCGTTGGGCGTGTAGCGGGTTCCCCACCGTCGAGCCAGCGCTGCGATGATCAGCAGGCCCCGCCCGTTCTCGTCCTGTGTCCGGGCATGCCGCAGGTGCGGTGACGTGGCGGCCTCGTCCGCGACTTCGATGGTCAGCGTGCGGTCGCGTATGAGACGTACCGTCGGGTTGCCGCTGGCGTGGCGGATCACATTGGTCACCAGTTCGCTGACGATCATCTCGGTCGTGAACGCATGGGCTTCCAGCCCCCAGTCCTCCAGCTGGTGACCGGCCTTCTCCCTGGACTCGGCCACCGCGGCGGGCTCCCGGCTGCCTGTCCAGGTGACGACGGAGTCGGCGGGGAGGCGGTGGGCGAGGACCGCCAGAACGGCAGCCCCGTCGCCGGGATGCTGCCCCAGCAGGCTGTGCACAATGCTGTCGCAGGTCGCTCTGGGATCGTGGGCCGCGTGGTGAGCGGCCTGACGCAGTTGTCCCATACGCTCCTCGGCGCGGGCGCTCGGCTCCAGGAGCGACTGTGAGTAGAGCGTCAGCATGCTCTCCGGAGCCAGGGTCGTACGGCTCACGTCGTAGCTCGCGCCCTGCCCGAGTGGAGGCCCGACCGGTACGTCCACGACGGTCACGTCACCGTCGGCGGACGTCACCAGAGGGGCGGGCCAGCCGGCCGATGCGACGGAGAGTTCCCCCGACACGGGGTCGTAGACGGCATACAGACACCGGGGAGAATCCGCGGTGGCGGGCAGCACCCCCGGCTGCGGACGGGCGCCGGCGGGGAGGATGCGAGCGGTGGCATCGTCGAGATGAGCCAGCAGCTCGTGGGGCGGCAGGTCGAGCGCGGCCAGTGTGTCCAGGGCCGTACGGAATCGGCCCATGGTCACGGATGCGTCGAGTCCCTGTTGCGGAACCTGTCCGATGGCGAGACCCACACGGGCTCCGGACAGCCCGATGACATCGAACCAGACCGTCTGCCGGGATCCGGGTGTGTAGAAGTGCGCCGTCGTCACCCCCGAGAGCTCCGGGAACGTTCGTGGGAGCAGGCTCCGCTGGAGCGCGACGGCGGTGGTGTGCTCCCGGGTGTAGCACCGCGCGTTCTCGATGTGAACGCATGCCTTGGCGCTGACCTGCTCGGCGAGGCCCACATCGAGGGTGTCGAAAGGGGTGGGGCGGCGCGGTCCTCGATAGAAGCTGGCCAGCCCGAGGAGACGCCCGCGGGACGACAGCGGCAGCACGATCATCGAGTGGACCCCGGCGTCCTTCAGGGCGCCTGCCCGGGCGCCGTCGTGCATGAGCCAGTCGGACGGCGACGTGTGCGGGTCCAGCAGTCGGGGTGTGAGGTCGGCCATCACCTGCGTGTAAGGGGTCGGAGACACGAAGTAACTCATCTCGCCGACGGAGTACACGGGTTGCAGTTCGCCCGGCGATGCGAAGGCGGCTCGGCGCACGGGCACATCCGTGCCGACCGGCGGCGCCGGCGCCTCGGCTCCCTGCAGGACCGCGTCGATGAGGTCGACCGAGACGGCGTCGGCGAAATCCCGAGTGGCGACGGCGGCGAGTTCCTGTGCTGTCCGCATCGCGTCGAGCGTGGTGCCGATCTCCGCGTGCGCCTGGGCGAGGAGGTGCGCTGCGGTCCGGTCGCGATCCTGCTCGGTGACATCGTGGATCACGGCTCCGACGCCGATGGTCTGCTGCTCGTCCTGGAGCTGAAACGCGGTGACGGCGAAGACACGAGGGTGATCATGACCGTCATGCCCGTCGACCCTGGTCTGGACAGCCGGTGCGCTGCCGTCCAGGACCTGCCCGAGAACCGCGGCAAGGGGGAGGCGCGAGCCGAGGTCCTCCACCCGCTGCTGCAGTACGTCGCCGGCCGGGCGGCCGCGCATGGCCAGGGCCGCGGAGTTGCTGCGCAGGACACGAAGCCGGGTGTCGTACACCTCCAGCCCGGCCGTGGACTGCTCGAAAGCCGAGTACTCGAAGGCCGCTTCGACGTGCGCCGCCCGGAGACTGGGTGCGGTGCCGCGGATGTCGACGACGGTCTCCGTGCCGTCGCGGCCGACACAGACCAGCAGGGCGGCCGGCGCGGGCGCGTCGCCGTCCGCTGGGAGGTGGTCCAGGAGGTCGGAGAGAAGGCGGCCGGCGGGCTGTCCCACCGGGTCGGCGGGGAGGGCAGGGAAGCTGCCCATGGGATCACGCCAGCTGGAGACGTTTCCGCTGTCGTCCAGAGTGAACGAACTCTCGTGTGCCATCGGCGGCACCTCCTCGCACAGCCCTGTCTGCTGCCTTCCGCTGCGCGGCAGCGCTCCGGCTGTGCGGCACCTTTTCCAGCTTGACGGGGGAGTGCCGTGTCGGCAACCGGCGCCGGGTCGCTCGCCGTCGCTCGCCCACTACCGGCTGCCCCGGCGCTCCGGCCCACCGCGCGGGCCGACGCGCATCCGAGTAAAGTTGTCGGGTCTGCAATCGTGCCCGGGTGCGCCCCTGGACGTCCCTTCAGTCGGACGGCATCCACATCACCGCATCCACACCGTCAATGCAGGGCCGGGTGCCATGAGTTCGATCGCGCAGTCCTCCGCTAAGAGACTGGTCAATCTTCCGCACTTCGCCATTCCGCTGGGTTTCGCGGGCCTTGGCGGCGCGTGGGCGGTAGCGGCTGTGACGCTGAGCGCGCCCGAGTGGGTCGACGACGTCTTCTACGCGGTCGCCGCGGTCCTGTGGATCCTGTTCTCCGCCGTCTACATCGGCGAGAGGCTGCGGAACACCCGGGAGTTCCGGGACGACAGGGAAAGCGCGGTCTCCGGAGCCGGGGCCGCCTTCCTGCCCGTTGTCGGGATTCTGCTGATCGTGCACTTCGGTCAGTACATGCCGCTCCCCGCAGCGAGAGCGGTCTGCTGGATTCTCGTTGCCGCACTGGCGATCGTGGCCGCCCAGTTGTTCGCCCACTGGTTGACCGGGCACCTGACCTTCAAGCAACTGCATCCCGGGTACTTCCTTCCCCTGGTGGCCGGGCCGTTCATCGCGAGCATCGGCCTGTCCAGCGTCCAGGCCATTCCGGCCGCGAGGACATCGCTGGGGGTGGGCATCTTCTTCTGGGTGATCATCGGCGGCGTCATCACCGCTCGACTCATCACCGCCGGCCCACTCCCCGTGCCGGTCATTCCTTCGCTCTCGGTGCTCCTCGCCCCGCCGGCGACGGGAGGGATCGCGACCTTCTTCGCGTACCCCGGACCCATCGGCCCCCTACAGCTGGCGTTCTTCGGCATCTTCATCATGATGCTGCTCATTCAGGTCGCCCTGTTCAGGGCCTACATCAATCTTCCCTTCAGTCTGAACTTCTGGAATTTCACCTTTCCCGTCTCGGCCTCGGCCAACTACGGTCTGCACTGGCTCGGCGAGGCGACCTTCGACGGCAGGCGACAGCTCGCCTGGGCCGTCGTGTGTGTCGCCACCGTCATCGTGCTCGCGATCGCCGGGGCGACGGTGCGCAGCCTTCGTCCGGCCCTCCGAACCTGACCGACGGCCCCTCTGCCCGTGCCGGTCACGGCCCGCGGTCGGGCCGTGCTTCGACATGCTCCTCGGAGCGCTCCCCGCCGGCGCGCCGGGCGTAGAAGCGGCCGATCGGCTCGATGCTCAGTCCGTGCAGCACGATGCTGAGCATCACGGTCATCACCATGACCCGGACGATGAAGTCCGCCTGTCCGCCGGGCAGATCGATGACCGCGAGCGTCCCGAACACGATCGAGGTCACGCCTCTCGGCCCCATCCAGCCGAGGAACAGTTTGTCCGACTGCTTCAGTCCGCTGCCGGTGAGCACGAGCAGTACGGGGAGCATGCGGACAAGGGTGATGACGAGGAGCGCGTACAGGATCACCGAGGCCTGGAAGCCGTCCCAGAAAGCGTTGTTGACGATCTGGCCGAACAGGAACCAGAGCGCCAGGGTCATGAGTGCGACGAGATCGTCGGTCATGGCCGCCGCACTCTCCGGCAGCCGCCGCATCGCCGGGGCGAAGAAGACACCGGCGACGAAGGAGGCGACGAAGCCGTTCCCTCCGAGGGCGCCGGAGAGGCTGTACGCGGCGATCGGGACGGCGAGCACGCCCAGCCTCGTGGCCGAGGGGTGAGTCCACCCGTACGACCAGGACGTACGCAGCAGCCACCCGGCCGCACCGCCGACGACCAGTCCCGCGGCCAGCGCCCAGCCGGCCGCCTCGACCGCTTGCAGCGCCGCGTCCCCGTAGTCGGCGTGTGAGCCGTGGGATTCGGCGGCCACGGCGACGCAGAGCAGAAAGATCGGCGAGGTGATGCCGTCGTTGAGGCCCCCCTCGACGTTGAGCACCTCGCGCAGCCGGGCCGGGATGCGGCGGTCCCGGACGATGGCCGCGGTGGGGGCCAGGTCGAGCGGGACCACGACGGTCGCGAGGACCGCGATCAGCCAGCCCGACTGATCGGGAAAGATCAGATACCCGGCAAGAAACGCGCCGCCCAGGGTGAGCGGCAGTGCACCGCCGAGCAGACGGAGGACGAGCCCCTTCTCCCGCCCGAGAATGCCCCCGGGAACCTCGATGGCGTCCACGAAGAGCAGCAGGGCCAGAACGACTTCCACCGCGTGCTCGAACACGGCGGTGTCGAGGTCGAACCGCAGCGGGGGATCGGAGCCCCCGGTCAGAGCGATTCCCGCGCACATCATCGCGATGGGCGCGGTGATGCTCCATCGCGACAGCCGGTGGGCGAGTAGGGCCCACACGAACAGAATTCCGGCAATGACCGCGACGGCAAGCATGCCACCCGCTTCCTACTCTGCGTGTCCCCCCGGGACTCGCAAAAGCTTAGGCGGGGCGGGGCACGGAGCCGTTGACGACGCTGCCGGGGAATGCGTCGACTTCGGTGGACGGGTGGTCGTCCGGATGAATTCTCCGGGGTTCCGGCAGGACCGAACGGTCCGGCGCTTCCTTCGGTTCGTCGTGTGCGGCTCCCCGCACCCGGCCGGACGGGTGCGGGGAGCCGCATGAGTTCGGCCCGGCGGAGGCAGGGGCTGTCGTCCAGGCTCCACCACTGCCAGGACCATCCCCACCTCTCAGTCCAGCGGCTCGATCCAGACGTTCCTGAAGCGGACCTTGTTGCCATGGTCCTGGAGCCTGATCGCGCCCGCCGCGGCCGATTCCGCGTCGCCCGCGCCGGTCGGGCCGTCCACTGCCACGTTGTCGTGCACCTTCTTGCCGTTCCACACCACGGTGATCCTGGCGTCATCGGTCTTCTTGCCCGCGGCGTCGAACCGGGCCGCGCGGAAGACGATGTCGTACGTCTGCCAGGTCTCGGGGGCGGTGGAGGCGTTCAGGTCCGCGGCCTTCTTGTTGTAGATGGACGCGGCCTCGTTGGCGGCGAGTTTCGCCACTTCGAACGAGTCCAGGATCTGGATCTCGTACCGCTCCTGGAGATAGATGCCACTGTTGCCGCGGTCCTGCCCGGTGACGTCGTCCGGCAGCTTGGGCACCCGGAATTCGGCGTGCAGCCTGAAGTCGCCGAAGGCCTGCTTGGTGCGGATGTCACCGCAGCAGACTTCGATGGAGTTCTCGGCGGTGTGCGGCCAGTCGGCACTGCGGCCGTCGGTGTGCTGCCAGGCGGTGGAGACGCTCCCGCCGGAGAACAGGTCGATACGGGTGCCGGGTCTGCGCACCTCGATCATGTCGAGGTTGACGTGGCCGGTGTCCTCGGCCCGATAGGTGTAGGTGATGGTGTTGCGGCCCTTGCGCAGGGCGAGCCGCTCGGTCTTGGTGGACCAGCGGTTCCAGGCGCCCGTGAAGGGCAGGGTGGTCTGCTGTGCCTGGCCGCCGTTGACGCTGATGCCGAGGGTCTTGGTGCCGGTGAAGGGGTGCGGGCCGTTGGCGTACCGCAGTCCCACGTCGTAGCTGCCCTTCGCGGGTGCCTCGACCTCGAAGGTGGCGGTGGCGCCCTCGGTGCTGAAGCCGTCGACGAAGCCACCGCCGGTGTGGCCGGCGTGCTCGGTGTCGATGTCTGCTCCACCGGACAGACGTGCCGACTCCGCGTCGTACGAGGTGGTGGGCTGCTCGGGGCCGGGGCGTGCGTTCAGCGTGTACCAGGCCTCGGTGGACCAGAGTTGCTCACCGGTGTCGGAGGCGAAGGGGCGCGGCGAGCGCACATGCACCACCCGGTCGGTCTTCAGGCCGGGGATGGTGAGCCGGACCGTTCGGCCGTCGGCGGAGAGCCGGGCACCCGTGACGGGAAGGACCTCTTCGTCCACCTTGGGGCCTCCGTACGCCGGGGTGGGGACGTAGCGCCACTGCTCGACGGAGTAGGCGCCGTTCGTCAGCTTGGCGGCCGTCTCCTTCGACAGGGGCTTGGTGTAGGTGAGGTCGAACCCGTCGCGGGTGGCGCGCATGGTCTTGATGTCGAAGGCAGTCGTGCCGTTCGGCGTGAGTTTCTGCAGGCCGAAGCGGAGCTTGCCTTCCTGGCCCCAGTTCCCGTCGGCGCCGAGGCCGCCGGCGTAGATCGCACCGTCCGGTCCGGTGCTGATGCGGGTGATGCCGGCCTCCAGGCCCTGTGTGTGCCGGAACACGGCGCCCTGGTACTCGCCGTCCACCTTCTCCAGGTCGGCGCGCTGGAGTCCGCCGTAGGTGACGTCACCGAAGAGCATCTGCCCGGCGAAGGGCCCGTTCTTCAACAGCATGGGTGTGCTGGGGGAGTTGGCGATCTCGTTCTGCGGCAGCCACAGCACCGGCTTGCTGACCGTGCGGTCGTCGAACGGGCCGTCCGGGTTGGTGTAGTGGTTGAAGAAGCGGTCCTGCTCGACGTGGACCAGCTTGGAGGCGGGCAGCCAGCCGCCCTGGTTGTCGGTGACGAACAGCTCGCCCTGCGGGCCCCGTCCGATCCCGTTCGGCGTACGGAGGCCACCGGCCAGGTAACTCACCTTGCCGGTCTTCCTGTTCACCTTGATGGTGGTGCCGCGGTTCGCGGCAGGCTGCGGATCGGTGGTCGCACCGCCGTAGTTGATGGCGACGGAGAGGTTCAGATAGAAGTCGCCCTTGTCGTAGAGCAGGCCGAAGGCGAACTCGTGGAAGTTCCCTCCGTACGGCCACTCCGCGACCTTGCGGATCTCGTCCGCGGCGTTGTCGCCCTCGATGTCGGAGAGTTCGGTGAGCTGGTGCTTCTCGGAGACGTACAGCTTTCCGTCGACGTACTTGATCCCCATCGGCTCCTTGAGGCCGCCGGCGATCTTCTTGAAGGTGACCTTCTTCGGGCCGGTGTCACCCGTGACGTGGTCGAGGACGTACACCTCTCCCTCCGTCTTGGTGCTGCCGCCCCACGTGGTCACGGCGAGCCGGCCGCCCGGCAGCCAGTCCATCGCGGAGACCTGCGGCTCGAAGCCCGCGGGGCGCAGATCGGTGAGGGTGTAGCCGGGGTTGACCGAGGTCAACGGGAGGCCGTCGCCGGGAGTGTCGTAGCTGCCCTCGCACTCCTTGCGACCGGGAGCGGTGACGCGGACGACGTCGGCGTCGGTGCTGAGTACGGAGTTCGGTACGAGGGTGAAGTCGTCGGCGCCCGGGGGCTTCCACTGGAGGGTGACCTGCTGGTCGCCGCCGCGGTCGAAGTGGTCGATACGCAGGGCGTGGTAGCCCGGAGTCAGGGCCAGCTCGCCGTCCTTGGGCTCGGCACCGTGCAGCCCGTCGTGGTCGATGACCTTCTTGTCGCCGAGGAACAGGCGGGAGCCGTCGTCGCTGATCAGGCGGAAGGCATACGTGCCGTCTGCGGGGACGTTGATGTTGCCGAGGATCTGCGACACGAAGTTGTCGGTGAAGCCGAAGCCCTCGGTGGAGGACCAGTCGGCGGTGGGGATCAGCTTGTCGACGTTGGGGGTCTGGGCCGGTTTGAGATCGCAGAGCTTGCTCAGCGGGGACTGGACGTCGAAGACGCGGAGGGTGACGCCGGGTTCCTGGGGCGGTAAGTCCGCGAAGGGCTTGTCGCCCGGAGAGGGCTTCTCGTCCGCGTCGGCGACGGGGGCCGCGAGGCCGCCGGTCAGAAGGGCCGCGAGGAGCAGCCCGGTGATTCTGCGTGGTCTGCGGCGAATGGTGCGGAGGGTCGGGGCCTTGCGTGGCGTCACTCTTCCTCCTGCTGGGCGCTGCGAGGCGGCGCGTCCGAGGTCCCGCCTCGGACGCGGAGTGGTGTGCGTCCACGTACGGGTGCTGCGGCGCGTTCCGCCGTGAGGCACGCAGACGTCCGTGCGAAATCGACGCCCAGCGTACGAAGGTCACCCCGAACCGTCCATACTTTGTCCTCAACAAGTGGAAACTTGCCGGGTGTTGACCATGAGGGCTTCTCGTGCGGGTGAGGTCCCCGTGGTCGGCGAGGCCACGCGATGAGCCGCGGTCCGGGCCGCTCACCCTCCTGGGGTGTACCTGCGTCCGGCGCGCAGGTCGCCTGCCCGAGAAGCGGGCGAGGTGCCTGACCCCGTAATTCGGGTCAGGCACCTCGCCTTGTGGTGGGCCTACCGGCTAGGGCGCATCCACCAGGATGCGTCCGTCGGCCGGGGTGCGCACGACGCCGTTGGCGTAGGCGGATTCCACGCGGGCCTGTTCAGCCGCGTTCGGAACCGCGTTCTTGCAGTTGGTGCCCGCGCTCGAACCCGACATCAGTTGGGAGCACGGGCCGGGCTTGGTGTCGGGCAGGCCCAGGTTGTGGCCGATCTCGTGGGCTGCGATACGGATCTTGTCGTGGCCCTGGGTGACTGCCTGGCTGCCGAGTTCGACGCGGGCCTGACCGCCCGGACGGACCGGTCCGAGAGTCGCCTGCGGCCAGCCGCTCGTGGCCACGATCTGGATCTCGGCCCGGGTTCCCGGCGCGGCCTCGACCAGCTTGACGTTGTCGACGTTCGAGTTCCACGCGGCGACCCCGGCTGCGATCGCCGCCTCCCAGCCGGCGGCACGGCTGTCGTCGTAGCGGAGCGTCACGGTGGCTGCGGAGTTCCTCGACTCGACAGGCTCAGGCGCCGACGCGGCGTTCGCCGTCGGTGCCGTGATCAGGGTGACCGCTGCGGCGGCGCCGGCGGCCTTCAACCATAGGGAGTGCGGCATTGCTGTCCCTTCACTCGTGGGGGCTCGGCTCCATGCGGAACCGAAAGTGCGGGAGAGGACGGCGACTGCTGAACGGACTGAGTCCGGTGGGCAGTTGCCGAGTCTCCCGGGGGATTCGGAACGTGCCCATCACCGCGTACTGGCCATGCCCCTGTCAAGTACGCCTCTGGGTGGGCGAGTTGGCGAGGTCGCCCACGCCCAGCTCGCCCCTCGCCTTCGGCATGCACCCGGTTCGGAGCCCGTCTCCGAGCGCCCCACCCTGGGCCCTGGTGGATGCGTCGGGCCCCGGCGCTGTGGAAAGTAGCCGCTCCTACCGGTGACCGAGGCGACTCGGGCGTGGCACTGCCCAACGCAAGGCCCGAGAGAAGGCCGAGCCCTCCCTGCGGCAGGCTTGTCGCCTGAGGTGCGTCTGCAGCAACCTCAACCCCAGGTCGTGGTTGCAGGTCACCGCCATGTCGCAACGGCCGGGGCGGGCAGGCGCCGCCACTGCCGTGGCCACTCCTGCCCACCAACACGCAGGAGTGGGCCGCTCCTTCACCTGCTGCTGAGGGCAAGCGTGGTATCCGCGTCAGGACTGGTTCCGGTGGCGCCGATCCGGGAGTGGACGAGGCCCGGGCGGGCCGCGTGGAGGCCGAGGACGGTCTTGGGCACCAGCAGCACGAGAAGGACGAGCAGTGGTGTCTGCCAGCTGCCGGTGGCGCTGCGGAGGAGACCCGTCGTGAGGGGTCCGAGAGCGGCGAGGAGATAGCCGACGGTCTGCGCCATGCCGGACAGGCGTGCTGTGGTGGGGGGTGAGGGCGAGCGCAGGGCGAGCAGGATGATCGCGAGAGGGAAGGCGCTGCCGGTGGCGACGCCGGTGACGAGTACCCACGTCCAGGCGTGGGCGGGGGCGACGACCAGGCCGCCGAGTCCCGAGGCCATGACGGCCAGGACAGCGAGGAGCAGAGGTCGCTGGTCGGTCAGTCGCGTGGCAGCGAGAGGGATGACGAACCCGAAGGGGATGCCGGCGAGCATCATGACGGACAGCATCGCCGCGGACTCGGAATTTGTGTAGCCGTAGTCCTGGAGGATCATCGGGAGCCAGGACACCAGCACGTAGAACGTGCACGACACGGCTCCGAGGAATCCCGCGACGGACCAGGCCAGCGGAGAGCGCAACAGACGACCGGTGGGCTGTGCGTCGGCGGGCACCGAATCGGGGCGGCGGGCGTGGCGCCCCCGGGAGACCGGGATGAGCCGGTACCGAACCGCGCGGGCGTTGCGAACCCACAGCAGCGCGGCTGCCAGCGAGGGCAACGCCCAGGCGACGAAAGCGAGATGCCAGCCGACCGTCTCGTCGAGAGGGATGGCGAGTCCGGCTGCCACAGCTCCGGAAGCGGCCATGATCGTCATGGCGATCCCGGTGAGTGTGCCGGTGCGGATGGGGAATCGGTGCTTGATGATGGCCGGCAGGAGGACGTTGCCGATGGCGATGCCGGTGCCGGCGAGGACCGTTCCCGAGTAGAGGGCGAGCGGTGACGCCAGCCCGCGCAGTCCGATACCGGCGGTGATGAGGCCGAGGGCGGCGACGATCGCGGGTTCGGTGCCGACGCGGCGGGCGAGCGGCGGGGCGAGGGACGCGAATACGCCCAGGCACAGGACGGGCAGCGTCGTGAGGACGGCGGCTCCGGTGTCGTCCAGTCCGTAGCGGGCTCTCAGCTCGCCGAGGACCGGTGCCGTGCCGGTGATCGCGGGACGCAGGTTGATGGAGAGAAGGACGATCCCCGCGAGAATCCAGAGGCGGCCTGCGCGGATTCTTCGCTGGTGTGCGGACATGCTGTGGTTCCCCCTGTTGTCGTGCTGTGCGGCAGAGCGGCCCGGCCCCCAACCGATCGGGTTGGGGGCCGGGCGAAGTCGTATGTGGGCACGAGTGGTGCCGTGTTGGTCTCCCCCCGGAGCCCTGCTGATCCTCTGCGGTGAGTGGCAGAGGACGGCGGATCAGACCTGGGCGACCGTCCGCCCGGTGACCGGGCAGGTCATCGCTGCCGCCCCGGTCGTGGCGAATGCGGCCGGCGTCGCCGACAAGGCGGAGAGGGGCTTCTCGAGTTGTTCGAGGATCTCCGTGGACAGCAGGTCCTGCTTGCCCTTGAGGGCGTCGGCGATCACCGTGTCGGAGACGAACACCAGTTCGGCGGCGATGTTGTCCTGGACGATGCGCGCGATGTTGTCGAGGACGGTGAACACCGGGTCGGCCGGCGGCGACGTGGTCGGGAAGTCGATCAGGTGGGTGTCGACCTTCTTGGCGTTCATGTGCGGCTTGATGATGATGGTGTTCTGGTTCAGGACGGACGTCGTCCACTGAGACAGAACACCCACGTACAGGTCCGCCCACGCGGCCTCGCCGATCTGGGCCCGCCACTTCTTGAGCAGGGCCTGTACCCCGGCGATCTGCGCGGCTGAGGCGTGTTCCATGTTGACGCCGACATTGGCGAACGCGGCCTTCGCGAAGTCCTGGTAGGACTTCATGTCGAACGTCTTGGTCTTGACGGCCGTGTCGATGAAGGTGTTCGCCTTGTTGAGCAGCTCGTCGCAGGACGTGGTCAGCCCTGCCGGAAGGGCCGCGTCCTTGAGGTTGGTCTTCGCCACCCCGAGGGTCTTCTGGTACTCCAGCAGCGGGGTGATCCAGCCGGTCCCGGTCTTCATGGACACCATGGCCAGGTCGTGCGGATCGATCCGGGCGGCGTTGGGGACGTTGGGCACCTTCTCACCCAGATGGGCGGCGAGGACCGAGAAGATGCCCAGGGGAACGTGGGCTATGGACTTGGCCATCTCGAAGATCTCCGAGACGGGCTGGACGGCCTCTTGCTTGCCGCCGTGGATCAGGGTGAACCTGCCACCCTTGTTGTCGTTCTGGACGACCATGACCGGGCTGAGCTGCTTGATCAGCTCGGCCTTGAGTGCCGCGTAGTGGGAACGCATCCCCGCGTTGACCGCGAGAATCGAGTCCCGCGCCTCCCGCTCGGTGACGGCTGCCAGAGCTGTGGCGTCCTCGGCGGCGAAGGCCGTGCCGTTGGTGAGGAGCGTTGCCGCACCGACAGCCGAGGCCGTGCCGAGGAAACTTCTGCGCGTAGCCACGTGCTTTCTTCTCCCTTGTGGATGTGCTTGCCCTCGGCCCCGGACGGGGACGAAGACGGTCGTGCGGTGGGGGGAGATGCCGGCTCCGCCCCAGCGGGGGGAGAAGGGGGGAGGGCGGAGCCGGTGGCTGGATGGGCGGTCAGGTCAGCTCGGAGCCGGACTCGACGACCAGCCCGAAGAGGTCGCCGATGGTCGCGAGCGCGCCCTGCTGTACCTGCGCGGCGGACACGCCGCCGGCGGGAGTGGGCAGGGGCCGGGTCGCGGAGGCGTCGGCGACGACCGTGGGAGCGTTGCCGCGCAGGAACGCGCCCTCGGTGGTGAAGGTGACGCACATGTGGGTCATGAATCCGGCGATGACGACGTTCTTGTTACCGGCCTTGTCGACCAGTTCGCCGAGGTTGGTGCCGACGAAGGCGTTGGGGACCTTCTTGGTGACAACCGGCTCGCCGTCGATCGGCGCGACCTCGGGGTGGATCCTGCCGATGTCGGCGGTGACGTCGTAGGGGGTCCCCTTTCCGCCGTCGTTCTGGACGTGGATGACCTTCCCGCCGGCCGCTCGGGTCCGCTTCAGCAGATCGGCGGCCTTGTCGAGCGCGGGCTTCCAACCCTCCAGTTCCATCGTCCCCTTGGTGTACGTGTTCTGGTAGTCGACGAGGATCAGGGTCGAGTCCTTGAGGGCGGCAGGCTTCGCCGGGAGCTTGTTCAGCGTGCGGAGCGTCGTCGTCCCCGACAGGTCCACGGCGGTGCCGGCCGCCGCCTTGGCGGACACGGCAGGTGCGGTGTCCTTCTCGTCGTCCGTCAGCTGGATGCCGCCGAACACGGCCGCGGCGCCGACGGCCGCGGCTGCGACGAGTCCGACGCCCACGCGAGCCGCCGAGGGCTTCTTCTCTGTCCGGTTCCCGGTCTCGGTCATGGTGATCAGCCCAGCTCGGCAGCGGTGGGAACGACGACGCCGTACAGGTCCTCGATGGTGGCCAGCGCCCCGTTGTGGAGCTGTTCGGTCGTGACGCCCTTGCCCGCGGCTGTGAGGGGGCGGGTCGCGGACGCGTCGGCGACGACCGTCGGGCGATTGCCGCGCAGGAACGCCCCGGCCGCCGTGTACTGCACACACATGTGCGTCATGAACCCGGCGATGACGAGATCGTTGTTCCCGGCGTCGTCGACCAGCTTGCCGAGGTCGGTCCCGTGGAAGGCGTTGGGGGTTTCCTTCACCACGGTCGGCTCCTCGCCGACCGGGGCCACGGACGGGTGGATCCTGCCGATCTCGGCGCGGATGTCGTACGGGGTGCCCTCGCCGCCGTCGTTGACCACGTGGATGACCTTCGCTCCGGCTTCACGGGCCCGGTCCAGGAGCAGGGCGGCGGCGTCGAGGGCGGTCTGCCAGCCCTCCAGCTCCATCACGCCCTGCGTGTAGGTGTTCTGGTAGTCGACCAGGATCAGGGTGGAATCGGCCAGCTTCGCGGGTGTGTCGTCGAATCCGTTGAGCTGGCGGAGCGTGGTTGAAGACATGGGCTATCCCTTGCAATGGGGCGATGGAGTGCGGCCCGCCCCGTCCGGCAGGCCGCGCTCCTGACGCTATGACGCCCACTCAAGTGACGGCAATGTCATGTAACTTGCAGGTTCGGACATGACCGGAGCCCGGCCCTGGGGGACACCGTGCGCACTGTGGAACGCCTTGTCGTGATCGTTCTCTTCGAGGGTGTCGATCTTCTCGACGTCACCGGCCCACCAGAGGTGTTCGCCCTGGTCCGGCGGGAAACCGACGATGCCACGGGCTATCGGGTCCTGCTCGCGGCCGAGACCCTCGATCCGGTCACCACCTCCACGGGCGTACGGATCATGCCCGACATCACGTTCGCCGATGCCGTCGCCCAGGCCATCGACACGGTCCTGGTGCCCGGGTCCGTCACCATCGACAGCAACCGCCGCATCCGCGCCGTCGTCGACCGTGACGTGGTCGCGCGGGTGAAGGCCCTCGCCGCACGGTCCCGTCGTATCACCTCGGTGTGCGTCGGGGCACACCTCCTGGCCGCCGCGGGGCTCCTGGACGGCAAGCGCGCCACCACGCACTGGTCCACCGCGCCGCAGCTCGCCGCCGATCACCCCGCTGTGCGCGTCGACCCGGATCCCATCTTCATCCGCGAGGGAAACGTGTGGACCGGAGCCGGGATCAGCGCCTGCCTCGATCTCGCCCTCGCCCTGGTGGCCGAGGACTTCGGCGAGAGCACCGCGCTGCGCGTCGCGCGGCAGCTCGTGATGTACCTGAAGCGCCCCAGCGGGCAGAGTCAGTTCTCGGTCCCTCTCGAACCGGTCTCCACGACCCGCCGGATCGAGGAGATCCGTCACTACATCAATGAGAACCTGCGACAGCCGATCAGCGTTGCCGATCTCGCCGAAGCCGCGCATCTGGGGGAGCGGCAGCTCTCCCGCGTCTTTCGCGCGGAGCTCGGGATGACTCCCGCCGCCTACATCGAATCCGCCCGCGTCGAACTGGCGCGCCACCAGCTCGAATCGACGGACGACACGCTGGACCGCATCGCGTCGGCATGCGGGTTCGGCACCATCGACACCCTGATCCGAGCCTTTCGCCGCACCCTCAACACCAGCCCGACCGAATACCGCCGTCGCTTCCAGACCGTGTCCCATCCTTGAGTCTGCCGCAGGGCGCGCACCTACCCGTCGGCGCGGGACAGGAAGTCGATGAGCGCGGCGGTGAGTTCGGCGGGCGCGTCCTCCTGGACGAGGTGGCCCGCACCGGCGATCGGTTCGAACCGGGCGCCCGGGATGCGGGCGGCGAGCTCCTGTCCCTTCGCCATGGGAATCCAGGTGTCGTCGTGGCCCCAGCACACCAGGGTCGGGACACCGATCCCGGCGTACCGGTCCTGCACCTCGTCGGTGTAGAGCTGGTCGGCCTGCGCGATCTGCCGGTAGAAGGCCGGCTGGCCGAGGTCGCCGAGCCAGGGCTCGACGAGCCGGTCGAGGACTGCCGGGTGCAGCCCGGGGCTGCTGGCCGAACTCACGTACTCCCGCACCAGGGCGTGATGCAGCGCGGGCGGCAGTCGCTCGAAGACATCGGAGTGCTCGCCGACGAGCCGGAAGAACGGGGATCCCCACGGCGCCAGCGCGACCGGGTCGACCAGCGCGAGGGCGCGGTAGCGGGCGCCGTGCAGCAGATGCGCCCGCAAGGAGACCGCACCGCCGAAGTCGTGGGCGACCACCAGCGGTTCTTCCAGTCCCCAGTGCGCCAGGAGTTCGGTGAAGACCCTGCCCTGGGCGGCCAGGGAGACATCCTGGCCGGCGGACTTCTCCGACGCCCCGTAACCGGGCATGTCCCACACGAACACCTCGTGACGGCGGGCGAGGGAACGGGCGACGGCGCGCCAAACGTAGGAGGAGAAGGGTGTGCCGTGGAGGAGGACCACCGGTTGCCGGCCGGATTGTCCGAGGCGGTCCCAGCGGACGTCGCCGGAGGTGCTGCGGAAGGTCTCGGTCAGCTGCCAGTCGCTCACGGCGTTGCCCCTCTCGGTTGTGGTTCCGGCCCAGGTAGGGATCATGCCGGATTCGGGTACCCGGGACCTGCCGACGGCCCGTGGGACCGGGCTCGGACAGTGCATCAGCCGAGTGTCCGAATCACCGGGCGGTGGGTGACGGGACAGCCCTTAGGCTGGAACGGTGACGTCCCTCCCCGAAGACCCGACGCGACCGATCGTTGACGGCGACCGCGACTCTGCCGTGCTGCGGCTGCAAGAGGCGTACGCCGAAGGGCACATCTCGCACGAGGAGATGGACGAGCGCCTCGGCCGGGTGCTCACTGCCACGACGGGCAGCGAACTCGTGACGGCCCTGGGCTCACTCCCGGCGGAGAAGGCGGCCACCACGTCCACGATCGGCGCCGCGGGCGGACGGATCAAGCGGCGCGGGGCATGGCGGGTGCCGCGGATCCTCAAGGTCCATTCCGCGTTCGGCAGGGTGCACCTGGACCTGTCCCGGGCAGTCATCGAAGACCCCGTGATCGACATCGAGCTGCAACTCGGCACCGGCAAGGCCAAGATCACCGTGCCTCGCGACGTGATCGTCGACATCGAGGGCCTGACCACCGGGTGGAAGGACACGCTCTACCAGCCCCCGCGGCGCTCCGGCCCCGGCGGGCCGACCATCCGGATCACCGGGGCCATGGGGTTCGGGCGGTTGAAGATCCGGCACGCGCGGCGTGTGTACCGCTGAGAAGAGGGGCGGCCACGCACTCCTGTGCCGGGGCCTGTGGGACCGGCCCGGATCGGCCCTGACCTGCCGGAAGGCGCTCTGTAGGGTGGGCGGGCGACAGCGCATCGTGAACCGCGACAAGGAGCAGAAGTGAGCAGCCAGCCGGCGTCCAACGCCCTGCAGCAGGAGATCGCCCGAGAACTCATGGTCGGCGAGACCTTCGACGCCGAGCGGGAGATCGAACGCCGGGTTGCCTTCCTCGCCGAGCAGCTGACCACCACCCGTCTGCGCTCCCTGGTGCTCGGCATCAGCGGTGGCGTCGACTCCACCACGGCCGGGCGGCTGTGCCAGCTCGCCGTCGAGCGGGTCCGGGAAGCCGGGCACGAGGCGCGTTTCTACGCCATGCGGCTGCCCTACGGCGTCCAGGCCGACGAGCACGACGCCCGGCTCGCGCTCTCCTTCATCCGCGCCGACCAGGTACTGACCGTGAACATCAAGCCCGCGAGCGACGCGGCGCTCGAGGCCTCGCTGGCCGCGGACGTGAGCTTCCGCGACGACCACCACCAGGACTTCGTGCTCGGCAACATCAAGGCCCGGCAGCGCATGATCGCCCAGTACGCGGTGGCCGGCGCCCACGACGGTCTGGTCGTCGGCACCGACCATGCTGCCGAGGCGGTCTCCGGGTTCTTCACCAAGTTCGGCGACGGCGCCGCCGACCTCGTGCCGCTGACCGGACTGACCAAGCGCCGGGTGCGTGCCGTCGCCGACGCGCTGGGCGCGCCCACCGAACTGGTGTGGAAGATCCCGACCGCCGACCTGGAGACCCTCGACCCGGGCAAGGCCGACGAGGACGCACTCGGGGTCTCGTACGACGCCATCGACGACTTCCTGGAGGGCAAGCCGGTGGACGAGCGGACCGTCGAGGCGATCGTCAGCCGTTACCGCCTCACGGATCACAAGCGCCGGCTGCCCGTCGCTCCGTAGGTCGTCGCGAACGAAGGAGCGGTCGGGGGAGCCGCAGAAGACCTGACAGCAGGTCAGAGACCTTGTGGCGGCCGGACCGTGGTGCGGCCGGCACAGTCGTGGCGTGCCGTGCGTCCGGCTGTTCGCGACCCTTCCGCTCCGCGTTCATCCCCTGTTCGGATACCTCTTCGAGACTCGGTCAGTCGCTCCCAGCAGCTGATCGAGAGGCTTCACCGTGAGGGCAAAGAGCAGCGAAGATCCTGAGATGTCAGCGATCTCACGTCGTCGGTTGGTCAAGTACGCAGGTGTCGGAGCGACGTTGGCGGCCGCGAGCCCGCTCGCCGTTGCCGGAGAGGCGGCAGCAAGCGAGGCAGACCGCAGCGATTCCAGACCCGGTGATGCGCGCAGACGGGTGTGGCGAGCCGGCGACCACCACGTGCACTCGGAGTACAGCGGCGAGTTCGACACGTCGACGAACCCGCCGACCTTCCACAAGGGTGCCGACGCCGTCTACCCGATCGTCACCAACGCGATCATGGCCAAGCACTTCGGTCTCAGCTGGGTGATGTGCACCGACCACGGCGGACCGACGCACTCCAAGGTGAACATCGAACAGGCCTATCCCGACCTGCTCCGCTCACGGGTGCTCGTCCCCGGAGTCCTCCAGTTCTGGGGCATGGAGTTCGACGCTCCGGCACTGGACCACCACACCCTGATGATCCCGCACCACCGTGACGAGGCCCAGCAGCTCTTCGAGCTGGAAAGCCGCTTCGCCAAGCACGACGCCTTCCCCGCCGATCGAGGCCGCGACACCGAGGCCAAGATGATCGAGTTCCTGAAGGCCGCGAAGGACATGCCGCGCAAGCCCCTGGTCATCGCGCATCACACGTCCCGGTCGGCCACCGGGCTCGGCGTGTACGGCCAGGACACCCCGCGGGAGTTCCGCAACGGCAACAACACGGCGCCGGACATCTACGTCGGCTTCGAGGGCGCTCCCGGCCACCAGGCGGGCCCGCTCAACGGCGGCCCGCGCGGGGGTTACGGCAACTACCCGACCCACGGCGGCTTCGACCAGATGACAGCCCGTGTCGGGGGACTGTGGGACTCCCTCCTCGGCGAGGGCCGTCGCTGGTGGATCACCGCGACCTCGGACTCGCATGTGCACTGGACGCGCGGCGGCGCCGACTTCTGGCCGGGCGAGTACAGCAAGACCCACGTCCTTGCCCGCCACGACTACGCCGACATCATGGACGGACTCCGCAACGGTCGGATCTGGGTCGGCACGGGTGACCTGATCACCAGCCTCGATCTCACCGCGAGCAATCGCAACCGTGAAGCGGCCATGGGCGAGACCCTGACCGTGAGCAGCCGCAATCGTACGGACGTCGACATCGAGATCACGTTCCGGCCCCTGAAGGGGAAGAACGCCAATGGTGACCGCCCTGAGGTCCGGCGTGTGGACCTGATCGTCGGTGAGGTCACCGGCCCGAGTTCCCAGCTCGACGTCGACACCAACCCGACCACCGAGGTCGTGGCGCGCTTCGGCCCGCGCGACTGGCGCAAGCGGGGTGACGACTACGTCATCCGGCACACACTGCGCAATGTGGAGGGAGACCTCTACGCCCGGGTCCGCGGGACCAGCACCGACGAGGCGGAACCCCTCGCGGACGGGCTGGAGAGCCCGTGGGACGACCTGTGGTTCTACTCGAACCCGGTCTTCGTCGAGGTCCGTTAGGCAGGGCACATGTGACAGCAGCGGGCAGTTGACGGGCGGGCCCTGGTCGCCGGTCCGGCCGGCGCCGCTCGAGAGGCGCCGGCCCGGCCGGGGCAACACCCGCAGTGTGCCGCGGCCCCGCCCGCGTCGGCTACGGGATCATCGGCAGCGTCACGTCCCGCTGCGGCGGAATGGCCACGCCGTTCTGCTGGAGGGTGACGGCCCGCGCCGGAGAGGGAATGCGGATGCCCTCCAGACGGAACCGCTTGTGCAGCTGCTTGATGAACTCGTGCTTGATTCTGTACTGGTCGCTGAACTCCCCGACGCCGAGGATCACGGTGAAGCTGATCCGCGAGTCCCCGAAGGTGTGGAAGCGGACGGCGGGTTCGTGGTCGGGAACCGCGCCCTCGACCTCCTTCATGACGTCGGCGACCACCTCGGAGGTGACGCGCTCCACGTGGTCCAGGTCGCTGTCGTAGGCGACGCCGACCTGCACCAGCAGGGTCATCTCCTGTTCCGGGCGGCTGTAGTTGGTCATGTTCGTGCTGGACAGCTGGGCGTTCGGGATGATGACGAGGTTGTTGGAGAGGTTGCGTACGACGGTGTTGCGCCAGTTGATGTCGACGACGTAGCCCTCCTCACCGCTGGTGAGACGGATGTAGTCGCCCGGCTGGATCGTCTTCGAGGCGAGGATGTGGATGCCCGCGAAGAGGTTGGCGAGGGTGTCCTGAAGAGCCAGTGCGACCGCGAGGCCGCCGACGCCGAGGGCGGTGAGCAGCGGGGCTATGGAGATGCCCAGCGTCTGGAGGACGACCAGGCAACCGATGGCCAGGACGACGACGCGGGTGATGTTCACGAAGATCGTGGCCGATCCGGCGACCCCGGATCGTGACTGGGTGACAGCCTGCACCAGGCCGGTGATCACGCGCGCCGCCGTGATGGTGGCGGCGAGGATGAGGAGCCCCGAAAGAACCTGGTTGACGGTGTGGTTGACCCGGTCGGTCAGCGGCAGCGCCGCCGCGGCGGCCGTGACCCCGCCCGTGAGGGCCGCGACCGGCACCAGCGCCCGCAGCGCGTTGACGAGGACGTCGTCGCCGCTCCAGCGCGTACGGGTCGCGTGCTTGCCCAGCCAGCGCAGGAGAAGGCGCAGCAGGAGGCCCGCCGCGAGACCGACGGCCACCCAGATGCCCGCGACGATCCAGTCGTGCGGCGTGAGATCTCGGTTCACCGGCTGCCTCCCACCGCATCAGGAAGGGGTCGTACGTCCGGTATGCAATGTGTCGTCAACGTGTTGCCGCCTGCTGCTCGGTTCCAGAATGTACGGCCGCCGGTGACGAGACGCGTCGTCGACCGTCGGTCCGCTCATCTTCCTGCATCCGCGGGGCTCTTCGCGTCACAGCCGGCAGGTTCCGCCGCCTTGTCACGCAACTCACTCGCCGATGAGAGCCTGCGTGATCTGACGGGTGGTCTGCGCGGCGACCCGGGGGTCGACGGCGGCGTATGCCGTGTAGGCGTTGAGACCGGTGGCCAGAGCCCAGCCGCGCCCCCGCGTCCAGGTGGCATCGTCCACATCCAGCGCGGCCCGGAAGGCTGCCCGGCTTCCTGCTGACATCAGGGTGAACGCGATGGTCAGATCGCACGCCGGATCGCCGATGCCGAGTCCGCCGAAGTCGATGACCGCACTGAGGCGGCCGTCGACGGTGAGCAGATTGCCGGTGTGGAAGTCACCGTGGAACCAGACCGGCGCGCGGTCCCATGCGGGAGCGCTGAGCGCCGCGTCCCACAGCGCGGTCATCGCCGCGGCGTCGAACGCGCCGTCGACCTGTGCGATGGCTGCCCGCGTGGATCGGTCGCGGTCGGCCAGTGACCCGCCGGAGAGGGCCGCGCGGACGTCCTCGGCCGGGATGGCTCCGGCCTCGAACCGCTGAAGACCGTCCAGGAACTCCGCCAGTTCCACGGCGGCGACGCAGGAGTCGGCCAGCGCCTCGACCGTTGCCACCTCGCCGTCCAGCCAGCTGGACACCGCCCACGGCCAGGGATATCCGAAGTCCGGCCGACCCACTGCCAGCGGTACCGGGATGGCCAGAGGAAGATGAGGGGCGAGCCGGGGCAGCCACCTGGACTCCTTCACGGCCTGCCCGATGGCTCCGGCATGGCGGGGGAGGCGGACGGACAGTTCCGTGCCCAACCGGTGGATCACGTGGTCCGACCCGGCCGCGTCGAGCAGTTCCAGGGGCAGATCTGCCCACTGCGGGAACTGTGTGTCCAGCAGGCGCCGGACCAGGCGTGTGTCGATCAACGGGCGGATGTGCGAGGTTCGTTCGGCCGGCAAGAGCGGCTCCCGCGGTCGGCCCGTCGGCACGGCGGGCGGTCGCGGCCCATCACAGTACGCAGGGACCTCTCCCGTCGAGCGATGTGACGGCCGCCTGCGGCAGGCTCATCGGCCCACGCCTCGCCGCGCCCGCCGGCGGTCATCGGCGCGGGTCCGCGCACCACAGCCCCTGTCGCGGGCGACGGGCCGCGGTCGCAGCGGGACGGGTCACAGGGGGACGAGACTCTCGTCCCGGCCGCTTCCGGCAGCGGGCGAACGTTCCACGTCCGAGGCCCAACGCTGTACGGGAGCGATGTAGCCGAGCCGGCTGCTCCAGCTCCAGCGGCCGTCGCGCGAGGTGAGGGAGAGTACGCACGACGGCACATCGAGGTGCCAGAACGCTCGTGCCGGTGCGCCCATGGCATGGACGAGCGAGGCCCGGATGACCGCCGGCTCGGTGACGGCCAGTACGTGCCCGGCATCGGACGGGACGCTGCTCAGCCAGTGCGCTGTCCGCCGACAGAGCTCGCGTACCGACTCACCTCCGTGGGGTGTGGCGTCCGGGTCCGTGAGCCAGGCGGAGAGCCCGAAGGGGTCGTCGGCCACGATGTCGCCGATCGTGCTGCCGTACCACCTGCCGTAGTCGAGGTCGCGCAACCGCGGTTCCCGCGCGGTCTCCAGCCCAAGGCTGTGCGCGGTGAGCGCGCAGCGGGTCGAGGGTGACCGCACAGCAAGCGAATGGGGAGGAAGCGCCGCTATCGCCGCAGCCGCCCCGCGCACGGCACGTCGGCTTCGGGGACCGTCGCCGAGGCGCGTGTCCGTGAGGGGGGCCGGGGCGGTCGCACACAGGAATGTCAGGGTGACGGTCATGTCGTTGACCTCCTTTGTCCGGCCGAGACGACGTCGGCCGGCTCCCGCGAGTCAGGTGATCAGGCGGGCGGGTTCGGTGGCGGTGTGCAGCGGGTACGCAAGCCGGACGACCCTCGTCCGGGTGAGGGCGAACAGCCTGACCATGCGGTGAGCGGCGTCGCAGAGCGGCCACGCGGCGTCTCCGGCAGCCTGCCGAGCGGGCCGACCGTGGACGGGTCGTGACCGGAGTGGGCCCGCGAGCAGGCGGAGAATCGCCGGACCGCGTGCCAGGTCGAGGCCAGTCAGCCGGCCTGTCGACGACGCACGGACACGTGAGTCATCCGCGGGAGCGGATGCTACGGCCGAAGGCAGGGTGTGCGTCATAGGACAAGCGTTGGTGAGATGTCCCCGGGCAACCATCCGGCAGATGTCCGGAACTGCCCCCGCCGACCGGCTGGCGCGGCCGCGCCGCCCGGCCGAATGAAGCCGCCGAATCAAGCGGTCTCACGGCGGCATACACGCCTTCAGGGCCGGGGATCGGGTCCCGACCGGTCACGCTCCGCCCTCGGCCGGAAGCTCCAGGTGCAGTTCATAGCCACCGTCGGCCGTCGGGCCGGAGGTGACGGTGCCGCCGAGGAGCGCGGCGCGCTGATGCAGGCCGATCAGACCGTACTGCGCGCTGGGCAGGGGGAGCGTGGGCCTGGTCGGGGCAGTGTTGGTGACCGCGACCCGCACGTTGCCGCCCTGGTGGCGGATGCTCACCGTCGCCGCGGCGCCGGGCGCGTGCTTGCGTACGTTGGTCAGCGCTTCCTGGACGGTGCGGTAGATGGCGCGCTGGACGGCCGGCGAGAGGCCGTTGGGCAGGTCCGTCCGCAGCTCGGCCTCGATGCCGCTCCCGTCGATCAGCTGCTGGAGGTCTGCCAGGGACGGCTGCGGGGTCAGCTCCGTGGGGCGCCCACCGGAGGCGCGCAGGACGCCGACCATGTGTCGCAGCTCTTCCAGGGTCTGCACGCTGAGCCCCCGGATGGTGGCCGCGGCTTCCTTGACCTCGGCGTCCCGGCTGCCGACCTGGAGCGCCCCGGCCCGCACCGCGATCAGGCTGACCTGGTGGGAGACCACGTCATGCATCTCCCGGGCGAGCTGTGCGCGCTCCTTGGCCAGCACCGTCTGATCGGTCAGCATCCGTTCGTGGTCACGCGCCTGGGAGATCTCGGTGAGTCGCAGCGACAGGTCCCTCCGGGCCTGGACGAGCTGACCCAGGAAGCAGGCCGCGGCCGCCGTCGCCGCGGTGTAGCCCAGTGTGATCAGGGTCGAGGTTTCCGTCAGATCGATCTCCGGAGACGGCCACGACGACATGTCACAGATCGCGTACGCCACGACGCAGAAGCCGAGCAGGACGCGATTCCGGGACAGCGAGGCGAGCGAGTACAGCGCGACCAGCCCGGCGAAGATCGCGGCGGACAGCAGGATGGCCGGCAGGGTGAGCAGGAAGGTGAGCAGAGGCAGGCGGCGGCGCAGCAGAAGAGAGAAGGCGGCTCCCACGGCGAAGGCCAGACGCAGCGGCTCGTCGGCATCGAGGTGGGCCCAGACATCGAGGAGCGCCACGGCGACGAGGGCGGCGTCGACGAGGACGGCGGGAACGCGTCGGCCGTTCATCCCCGCTCCTGGTCCCGCGGCTGCTTGAGGAGCCCCGCCCTCTCGGCGAGCAGGGCGGCCTGTACGCGGCTGGCGACCTCGAGTTTGGTGAGGATGGCACTCACATGGTCCTTGACCGTGCCTGTGCTCAGGTGGACCCGTGTGGCGATGTCGGCGTTCGACAGCCCTTCCGCGACGAGGACCAGTACGTCGCGCTCGCGGTCGGTCAGCCGGGCCACGCTGCGGGCGGCGGCTTCCTGAGTCCCGGCATCCAGATAGGTGTCGACGACCATCCGGGTGACCTTGGAGGACAGGACGTTGTCACCGCCCGCGAGGTCGCGCACCAGGAACGGCAGTTCCTCGGGGTCGGTGTCCTTGAGCAGAAAGCCGGCAGCGCCGGAGCGCAGTGCCGTCGCCACGTACTCGTCCATGTCGAACGTCGTGAGCATGGCCACGATGGGCGGCTCCGGCATCCGGCGGAGGGCGGCCAGGACGGTGAGTCCGTCCACGTCGGGCATACGGATGTCGAGCAGCACGACGTCCGGGCGTTGCTCCTTCACCGCCTCGACCGCCTGGCCGCCGGGAACCGCCGCCACGACCGTGATGTCGTCCGCCGCGTCGAGGATGCGCTGGAAGCCCGTACGGATCAGGGCCTCGTCGTCCACCACCATTACCCGGATCACGTGTGCTCCATTCGCCACCGGACCACTGTCCGATTCGTACCATGCCGAGAGCCGCCGTGCGGGTGCCGAAGGCCGAATGCGGCCACGTGGCGGGGTGGGCCGGCCGATCGGCGGGGGTGCCTCCGGCGCGCCGCGTGGAGCGGCGCGGTGCCGGCGACACCGCTCCCGGCCCGGTGACCGCAGCGGCCATCTCCGACCGACAGGCTCCGCCCGAGGACGTATCCCCAGCTGTCGGTCATGTGATCCGGCGCGCCGGAGCTGTGGCGGCATGGAGGAGGTACTCCAGCGGTCCACGCCGGAAGTAGCGGGTCCACAGGAGGGCGAACAGCGTGGCCGCCACGATGAAGCCGAGGAACACCGGCAGTGGGGCCCAGCCGTCCAGGTCCTCCAGCTCGTCGGCGCCCAGGAAATGGATCGCCACGATATGGGCGACGTAGGCGGTCAGGGAGATCGAGCCCACCGCGGCGAGCGGAGCCAGCAGCCAAGGATGGCCCTTGGTGAGCTGCACGGTGAGGCAGCAGACGGCCAGGACGGTCAGCGCGACACCGGTGTTGCCCACGATGGACCACGTGGTCTGGCTGTGCGGGACGGCGACCAGCAGCCACGCCGGATACCCGGAGGCGAACTCCTCACCGACGGCGTCCGACCACCACGCAGATGCGGCAGGGCCCCCGCCCGCGGCGGCGCTGACCGCTGCCCGGGCTCCCGGGACCACGTGCAGAAGGAGCCACGATCCCCCGTAGCCGGCCACGGCGAGGGCCGCGCCGGTGCAGGCCAGCTTGACGAGGGTGTCGCGGCGCGAGAGGTCCAGCTTGGCCAGCGCCATGCCCGCGACGATGAAGGAGAACCAGGTCAGCGCCGGGTACTCACCCGTCACGAACAGTTCGAGAAACCCGTCGGAGTCGGTGATCCGGGCCAGCGGATCCAGGTCGATCAGTGTGTCCGCCCAACTTCCGCCGTCGACCGCCGCCCTCAGCACGTACAGCACCTGAGGCAGGACGAGCGCGGTCGACGCCGCGATGATCGCCAGCGTCCTCGCCCTCAGCCGGTACAGCGGGAGGGCGAGGACGAACAGCAGCCCGTAGAAGGCCAGGATGACGTCGACGTCGGTGTCGAGCAGGACCAGCGCGTAACCCAGGACGATCAGAATCGCGGCGCGGATCAGGACACGGCCCGCCGCCTGGCGTCCGCTCCGCCCTGTGCGCGGCTGCGGACGGCCCATGAGCAGAATCAGGGTGAACCCGGCCAGGATCGCGAACAGGGCCGCGGACCGGCCGCGTGCCACCTCCATGAGCCAGCCCACCGGGCCACCGACCGATGGCTCGGGGCCGATGTGCGCGGCGAACATCCCGAAGATGGCCAGGGCACGCGCGACATCGAGACCGATCATCCTCCCCGTCGAAGGGGTACGGACGGGTGCATCGCCCGCGGCTGTCGCGGACGGCATGCCCGGAGCGGAGACGCGTCCCATTGGGCACCAATCTCCGGGAAATCCGTCGCTTCAACCATCCGGCAGGTGACCGGACCGCCCCCGCCGATCGGCGGGGGCGCGTCGTGTCCGCCGGCGGTGGGTTGCCGACCGGGGGTGCCTGCGCCGTTCGAAGCCGCGATGGGCAGCGGCATTCATGTGCGCTGCCGGGTGCGCTGTCAGGTTCCGAACTCCCGTGCCTGATATATCTCGTCCGACCGGACTCGATGGGTTGAGGAGTGTTTACACTGGGGAATTGCCTTGACCGCCACATCTGTTATCAGCCCCGATATGCACGGTCCGGTGGGACCGGGGGAAATCTCGGCGTGAACCGCACTGACTGCAGGTGAACGACCATGTACTCGCAGTTCGACGAACCGACAACAGATCATGTCTGTATGGCTTGGGGATTGTCGGTCCCGCCTCCGGGCCGAACGCGAATCCACCGGACGCGGGCCGCCTGGGTCGAGACGTTCCCCATGCCTCGGGAGGAACTGTTGTGAAGGGCAACAGCTTTGAGGGACATGCTGCTGCATCCGATTCCTCGGCTCTGGTGGACACCGCTGCCCCACAGAATGGGCAGATCGGCACCGAAGCGCAGTTGGCCGAGATACTCGCGGGTGTTCTGCATACGGACCGGGTTCCCGTGGACGGTGACTTCTTCGCGGATCTGGGTGCGGATTCTCTGGTGATGGCGCAGTTCTGTGCGCGCGTCCGTAAGCGTGACGACCTTCCGACGGTTTCGATGAAGGACATCTACCGCACCCCCACGATCCATGGGCTGGCCGCTGAGTTTCCCGCCGCCGCCCCCGAGCCGAACGCAGGGGATTCCGGCACGGTCACTGATGCACCGTCACAGGATCTGGAGGCGCAGCTGGCCGATGTGCTGGCCGGGGTTCTGCATACGGACCGGGTGCCGGTGGACGGTGACTTCTTCGCGGATCTGGGTGCGGATTCTCTGGTGATGGCGCAGTTCTGTGCGCGCGTCCGTAAGCGTGACGACCTTCCGACGGT
>NZ_JBHXSL010000034.1:4438-28243 GCF_042714725.1 Streptomyces sp. NPDC058685 | reverse complement strand
TTCGATGAAGGACATCTACCGCACCCCCACGGTCACGGGCCTGGCCGCCGGGCTCGATGCGCCGGCGAGCGAACCGGCCCCGGTCGACGTCGCTGCGCAAGCCGGGGGAGTGATGGCCGCCGAACCCTCTCCGGCAATCACCGACGCGCCGGACGCCGTCATGTCATCGAGAGTCCGTACGGGGCAGTACATCCTGTGCGGGACATTGCAACTCCTCTTCTTCCTCGGAGTGTCCTTCCTCGCCGCCCTCGTCGCGGTGCGGGGTTACGAGTGGATCCAGGACGGCTCCGGGGTGCTAGCCCTCTACCTGCGGGCGACGCTGTTCGTCACCGCGGCCTTTGTGGGCGCCTGTGCCCTCTCCGTGGTCGGCAAGTGGCTGCTCGTCGGCCGCTTTCGGCCCCGCCGGATTCCGGTCTGGAGCCTTGGTTATGTGCGCTTCTGGTGTGTGAAAACGCTGATCCGCACCAGTCCGATGCGCCTGTTCGTCGGGACACCCCTGTACGTGCTGTACCTCAGGGCCATGGGGGCGAAGATCGGCCGCAACGTCGCGATCTTCTCGCGCAACGTGCCCGTGTGCACCGACATGCTCACGGTCGGGGAAGGCACCGTCATCCGGAAGGACGTGTTCTTCTCCGGCTACCGGGCGCACGACGGGGTGATCGAGACGGGTCCTGTCACGCTCGGACGGAACGTGACGGTGAGTGAGCAGACCGTTCTCGACATCGACACCGCGATGGGCGACAGTGCTCAACTGGGCCATGTCTCCTCGCTCCACAGCGGCCAGAGCGTACCCGCGGGGGAGGCGTGGCACGGTTCCCCCGCCGAACCCACCACCACCGACTTCCGCGCTGTCGAGCCCGCTCCGTGCGGCGGACTGCGCAAGACCCTCTACACCGCGGCCCAACTCCTGCTGCTGCTGGGCGTCTATCTACCGCTCTCGCTGGGCGGTCTGAGCCTCGTGTTCTCCGCACTGCCGCAGCTGGACGCGCTGCTGAACCCCGAACCGGCCTTCACGAGCCCCGGGTTCTACATCGACGCACTGCTCGCGTCCCTGGTGGCCTTCTTCGGTGGCCTGCTGGCGGGCCTCGTAGCCGTGAACGCGGTGCCGCGGACGCTGCGCCCGGTGATCAAGCCGGGCAGGATCTACCCCCTGTACGGCTTCCACCACGGTCTCCAGCGAGCCATGACGAGGTTGACCAACATCAGGTTCTTCGTCCTGCTGTTCGGAGACAGCTCCGCCATCGTCCACTACCTGCGCTGCCTGGGGTACGACCTGTGCCGGGTCGAGCAGACCGGCTCGAACTTCGGCTCCCTGGTCAAGCACGACAGCCCTTACATGAGTCAGGTCGGCAGCGGGACGATGGTCGCCGACGGCCTGTCGGTCATCAACGCCGACTTCTCCAGCACGTCCTTCCGCTTCTCCCCGACATCGATCGGCGCGAGCAGCTTCCTCGGCAACAACGTCGCCTATCCCTCACGCGGCCGCGCCGGCGACAACTGCCTGCTCGCGACCAAGGTGATGGTGCCGATCGACGGGCCGGTCCGTGAGGGCGTGGGGCTGCTGGGCTCGCCCAGCTTCGAGATCCCGCGCACGGTGATGCGCGACAACCGGTTCAACGATCTGGAGACGGGCGACGAACTGCGACGCCGTCTCTCGGCCAAGAACAGGCACAACGCACTCACCGCGAGCCTGTACCTGCTGATGCGATGGTTCCACTTCTACGTGGTCGCCCTCATCGCGATGGCCGCCGTCGACCTGTACCACGTCCACGGCGCGGCGCCGATCGCCGCCGCAAGCCTGCTCACCCTGGTGTTCACCGTCCTGTTCTACTCGCTGGTGGAACGGACCGTCACCCGCGTGCGCCCGCTGAAACCGCTGTACTGCTCGATCTACGATCTGTCCTTCTGGCGCCACGAACGCTTCTGGAAGCTGACCACTCACCGGTACATGCAGCTCTTCAACGGCACGCCGTTCAAGAACATCGTCTGGCGGCTGCTCGGCGTCCGGATCGGCCGCCAGGTCTTCGACGACGGCTGCTCACTGATCGAACGAGCCCTCGTCACCATCGGCGACCGGTGCACCCTCAACGCCGGAACCGTCATCCAATGCCACTCCCAGGAGGACGGCGCCTTCAAATCGGACCACGCGACACTCGGCGCCGGAGTGACCCTCGGTGTCGGTGCTTTCGTCCACTACGGCACCACCGTGGGCGACAGGGCCCACCTGGCGGCCGACTCCTTCCTGATGAAGGGCGAGGAAGTGCCTCCTGATGAGAGGTGGGGTGGCAACCCGGCACGGGAGGGAGTCGCCGACATGACCGGGCGGTCCGAAGGCGAAAGGGCATCGGTGCCACAGACGGCGAGGCGGGAGCTGTCCGTCTGACCCGGCTCCGCTCCCGTCTCGCAGCGCCGCGCAGAGGCCGCGCATGCGGCACGGAGAGTAATGGCCGTTCTGGGTCAGCCGTTGCGAGATGCCCGATTGTGCCCCCATATGGTGAGTGCGCCGTCACCGAGAGTCATGTGATGTTCGGGTGCGTCGCTTCGGCCGGGCACCCGCGTACGCACGGTGCCCTTCGCTACGTGGAAGGAATGAGTGTGAGCACTCGCTTTGGCATGACCCGGGGGAAGGCGCTCATCATTGCGGCAGCGGCCGCGATCGTCGCCTCGACACTCTCCGCATCGATGTCGACCGCCGCTGACGGAAACGACGGGAACGAAGCGCGCCCGGACCACTGGGGCGTGATCACCCGTAACACGATCGGCTCTCCCGTCGCCGATCTGCGGAACGGCCCGTACGGCTCGTTCGGCGTGACGGGCACCGCCGCCAGGCCGCCCTACGGCCGGGGCAGCCTCGGTATCGCCGTGGCGGACGGATCCACCTCGCTGAGCCCCTCCAGCGAGAAGGTCGACTTCGGCAATGAGGTCGACTTCTTCGGCGACCCGGTGCAGGGCCTCCGGAGGGTCGGGTTCCACGTCTTCCAGACCGGGGAGAACATCACGTACGGCGGCACCGAGAACCTGCCGAACATCCGGTTCGAGATCGATCCGAACCTGACCGCGCTCCCGAGCGACAACTACTCCACGCTCGTGTGGGTGCCGGATGCCTCCCCCGTGACGAACGGCTGGAGTCCCTTCCTCGATGCCACCTCGACCGGATACTGGTACCTCACGGGCAACGAGACGGCCTGCAACCCTGCTGCCGAATGCACGTTGGAGGAAGTGAAGACCTCGCTCAACGACGGTGGCGTCGGAGCGACCATCCACACGGCCGCGGTGGGCAAGGGCCGCGACAACATGTGGATCGGGGCCGTCGACGGCCTCCGCATCAACCAGACGGTCTATGACTTCGAGGCCAGCGGAGTCAGGGAGCGTCGGGCCGGCTGACGCGAACTGCCGAGCCCTGGACCGGCCGGTGATCGGTTGGTCCAGGGCGCGGATGCCTTGCCGTCCGCGAGCGTCAACGCCTGGCGATCAGGGCGTAGCGTTCGTCGGTAACCGGGCCGCCCCACAGGTCGGCCTTGCCGCTGGGGTCTTCGACGCGCAGGCCGGTGACGAAGGGACTGACGGTGGCAGCGAGGTCGCGGGCGCTGATGCCGCGATGCCACGGCAGGGTTTCGGCGCCGGCCACGTACGGAACTCCGCTCTGTCCGGCTTCTCGCCAACGTCCCTCGATCAGAACGAGAGTGCCGCCGGGCCGGAGCAGGGCAACCCAGTCGCGCAAGGCGGCCGGCGGGTCGGGCAGGGTCCACACCAGATGCCGGGCGAGCACGACGTCGAAGGTCTCGTCGCCGGTGGGCGGAGCGGCGGCATCGCCCACCAGGAAGTGGCCCTCCAGACCTGCGGCGAGGAGCTTGGCCCGGGCCTGTTCGGCCATGCGCGGTGCGAGGTCGACGCCGGTGACCCGGTGTCCGGCTTCGGCCAGCAGCAGCGACAGCGACCCGGTGCCGCAGCCCACGTCCAGTACGTCCGCCGGGCCGGTCGGCAGCCAGGAGGCAAGGCACGTCGACCACGCCTCGCGGGTCTTCTCCTGGCGCAGGCCGTGGTCCGGCTCGTCGTCGAACGCGGGGGCGGCGGTATCCCAATAGGCCCTGATGGCGGCAGAGTTGGTCATGGAACCGAATCTTTCATCCGGCACTGACACATGAGTCCTGCCCGATGTCCGGTGGGAATGAGCGGCTGTCTCCGCCGGCCTCCGGGTCGTGCTCGGTCCGGCTCTCCTACCGCCTGGCGCCGCGGGTGCGCAGGGCGAGCGCACCCGCCACGGCGAGGGCGCCCACGCCGACCGCGGTGAGCGTGCCGGGCGAGGCGAACGGACGATATGAGCCGGCGGCCATCAGGGACCACCGCGTCTGGACGGACAGCGCGCTCCCGACGCTCTGCAGAGAACCGAACGACAGCACCGACATGCCGGACCCGATCGAGCCGATCGACAGCGAGGAGCCGATGGACCCGATGGACAGCGCGCTGCCGACCGAGCCGATGGACAGCACGGAGCCGACGGAGCCGATCGAAAGGAAGGAGTCCTGCGACCACAGGGAGAAGGTGGAACCTCGCGCTGCACGGGACGGAAGACGCGTCATACGGTCATTGTGTCGTGAGACGGCGCGGCTCGCGCTGCATCGCGCACAGATGGCCGAAGAACCGCAGCGGTGGCGTCGTCAAGATCGCTCGGGGCTCGATCGGTCGTGAGGGAACAGGGCCGCCAGGACCCGCTGGAATCGTGCGGTCATCTCGTCGGCGGTCTGCTCGGGATGGTGGCGCCACCATCCGACCGCAGAGCTCACCGTGCCGTACCAGAGGTGCGTGACGAGGTCGGCATCGAGCGGCTCGGTGGCCGGTGAGGCGCTGAGCACTTCCGCCACGCCGACGGCTCCCATGCGATTGAACGCGCGCCGGTACTCGGTCGCCCGGGCATGGAGGTCGCTGTTGGCGGCCACGGTGGAGTCGTAGACGAGTTCCCAGTCGTGCAGACGGGACTCGAGCGCCCGGAACACGGCCTCCATGGTGCGCGCGGCTCGTGCGATGTCCGGTGACCCGTCCTGCGCCGATTCGATCGCCGCGGCGAGGCGGGTGCCCGCGCGGTCCAGGCAAGCGAGATAGAGACCGTCCTTGGACCCGAAGTACTCGTAGATCATGGGCTTCGTGATCCCCGCCCGCAGCGCGATGTCCGCCGTCGACCCGCGCGCATAGCCCTTGGTGCCGAACTCCTCCGCCGCCGCGTCCAGGATCAGCTGCTCCCGGTCCCTGCGGGGCATGCCCTTGGTGCCCACACCGCGCTGGATCTTGTCCTGCTTGCTCATGGCGGCATCCTATGCCAATCTGACCGCTCGGTAACTTACCCATCATTCAGATCGGTGGTGTCGGGCGATGCAGGGCAGGACGCGTTCGTGGTGGGGATGGGGCAATGTCGAGGACGCGGTGGTCGGCCCGGAGCGTGACGCGCTCACCCGAAGGGTTGCGGATCTGCTGCCGGGAGCGGACCTGACGGAGCACGCGGCGCCGCCGATCGAGTCGTTCGGCGTGGGCGCGAGCCGAGTCCGGCCGCCGCAGGCTCTGGCGTCGATCGTCTCCGAGGGTGTACGCGACCGGTTGGCACACAGCCATGGTCAGGCATTCCGCGACGTGGCCCGGGCGCTGCTGGGGAAGCTGCCGCATGTGCCGGACCTCGTCGTACGCCCCACCTCGGAGGACGAGGTCGTCCAGGTGCTCGACTGGTGCAGCGACGCCGGCATCGCCGTCGTCCCCTTCGGCGGCGGATCCTCGGTCGTGGGAGGTGTCGAGCCGCGCGTCGGCGGCGACTACACGGGAGCGGTCAGCCTGGACCTCACCAGGATGAACCGCGTCCTCGAAGTCGACCGGACCAGCAGGGCCGCGCTCGTCCAGGCCGGCGTCCTCGGCCCGGACCTCGAGGACCAACTGAGGCCGCACGGCTACACGCTCCGGTTCTTCCCCCAGTCCTTCGAGTTCTCCACCCTCGGCGGCTGGCTGGCCACTCGCGCCGGGGGCCACTTCGCGACGGCCCTCACGCACATCGACGACCTCACCGAGTCCCTCCGGGTCGTCACCCCCGCGGGTGTCGTCGAATCCCGCCGCCTTCCCGCCTCGGGTGCGGGTCCTTCCCCCGACCGGATGTTCCTCGGCTCCGAGGGGTCCCTCGGCGTCATCACCCAGGCATGGGTCCGCCTCCAGGACCGCCCCCGGTGGAGGGCAGGCGCATCGGTCGGCTTCAGGGACCACGACGCCGGTGTGAGCGCCGTGCGCGCGCTGTCCCAGTCCGGCCTGCATCCGTCCAACTGCCGCCTCCTGGACCCCGTGGAGGCATTCATCAACGCCGGCACCCCGACGGCTGTCCTGGTGCTCGGCTTCGAATCCGCGGATCATCCCGTCACCCCCTGGATGGAACGCGCCCTGGAACTCTGCCGCGATCACGGTGGCACCCTGCCCGAGCCCGCCCGCTACACCGACAACGCCCACCGGTCCGCGCACAGCGGAGCGGCCGACACGTGGCGGTCCTCGTTCCTGCGGATGCCGTATCAGCGTGACGCCCTCGCCGCGCAGAGCATGATCGTGGAGACCTTCGAGACCGCCTGCACCTGGGACCGGTTCGACAGCCTGCGCGCGGCCGTCGACGACGCGGCCCGGGACGCCATGCGCAAGGTCGGCGCCACCGGTGTGGTGACATGCCGGTTCACGCACGTCTACCCCGACGGCCCCGCACCGTACTTCGGGATCTACGCCACCGGAGAGTGGGGCAGGACGGTGGAACAGTGGGACGAGATCAAGGCAGCGGTCTCCGAGGCACTGATCACCTCCGGAGGCACCATCACGCATCACCACGCGGTGGGCCGCGACCACCGGCCGTGGTACGACCGGCAACGTCCCGACCTGTTCGCCGCCGCCCTGCGGGCCGGCAAGGCGACGCTCGACCCGGCGGGCATCCTCAACCCGGGGGCTGTGATCGATCCTTTGCGGCGGCCGCAGGACCGGCCGCCGGTGTGACAGCAGGCAGATCCTGGCGACAGCGACAGCGACAGCGACAGCGACAGCGACAGCGACAGAGACGGCCACAGCCACAGCCACAGCGCCGGCGTGCACGGGGGTGCGCCTCTCCTGGAGGTGCGCCCCGGGGCGACCACGGTCATCCGGGCCGGGGGACGGTCACCGCGAGGCGACGGAGGTTTCGGACTCGACGCGGCTCAGTTTCTCCGGATTGCGGACGTAGTAGAGGCCGGTGACGCGAGCGTTCTCCACGCGGAACGCGAGCACCCCGTCGATCACGCCGTCGAGGCGCAGGACGAGTCCGGGGTTGCCGTTGACCGTGGTGGACTCACCGGTGAGGACGCCGCCCGCCTTGTCGACACTGCCGGCCATGTAGCGGATCACCTTGTCGGGGCCGACGACCGGCCGCAGGGCTGCCAGCCTCAGGCCACCGCCGTCGCTGACGAAGACGACGTCCGGCGCGAGCACGTCGAGCAGTCCCTGAAGGTCTCCGGTCACGAGCGCGGACTGGAACGATTCCAACGCCGCCCGGGCTTCCTCCGGGGAAGCCGGTGTCCGCGGCCGGCGCGCGTCGACGTGCCGGCGGGCGCGGTGCGCGATCTGGCGTGCGGCGGCGGTGCTCTTGTCGATCGCGGCCGCGATCTCGTCGTAGCCGAAGTCGAAGACCTCGCGCAGCACGAAGACGGCGCGTTCGGTCGGCGAGAGGGTCTCGAGGATGAACATGAGCGCCAGTGACAGGTTCTCGGCCAGTTCGACGTCCTCGGCCACGTCCGGCGCGGTGAGCAGGGGCTCGGGCAGCCAGGGGCCGACGTAGGCCTCTCTGCGCCGCTTGAGGGTGCGCAGCCGGTTGAGTGCCTGCCGGGTCGTGATCCGTACCAGGAAGGCGCGCTGGTCCCGCACCTGCGCCTGGTCGACCTCGACCCACCGCAGCCAGGCTTCCTGGAGGACGTCCTCGGCGTCGGCCGCCGATCCGAGCATCTCGTAGGCGACGGTGAACAGGAGGTCTCGGTGGGCGACGAAGGCCTCCGTCGCGGGGTCGGCGGTGTGGTCGTTCATGACGTGCGCTTCACTCTCCGAGGGTCGGCCCCGCGTGCCGGAAGCAGGCCGTGGAGAACAGCCTGTCCGAAGGCGGGGTCGTCGGCAGCACCCTCCCCACTGAACAGGCTACGTGGGGTGGGTGGGCCGGTGGGCGGGACGCCTCGGCCACGTCGTACGAGGCCGCGGTGTTCGTGCTTGTCACGCCGTCCGGCTCCTCCTTCGGCAAGGACGGGGCGGTCCGGCCGAAGGAGGCGACGTGGCGGATGGGCTGCGTGCCGGGGTCAGGTGCTGGACGGCGTGGTGCGCTGTTCCGGCCGAGGCGTATCCCGGTGGTCGGCCCCGCCACCCCGGGGTGCGCGGGAACCGGCCCTGCGCGCACCGGAGACCAATGTGTTGAGGGTGAACCGGCAGGCGATCTCCTTGACCCCGGCACCGGGCCGCCCGCTGATGTGGAGCGCGTTCACCCTGTCGTTCGGATAGGAGAACTGGGTGACGCCCTCGTTCCGGCCGAGACTGAGGCACTGCCCCGCGAAGAACATCCGGACGGGAGCGGGCGTTCTCCCCGCAATCCGGCGCAGGATCGTGGCGGCCGCGGCCGGGCCCAGCTGCACGGCTGCCTGGCAGCTCATCCGGAACGGCCGGTCCGTCATACCCGCCGCATCCCCGGTGGCGACGATGCGCACGTCGTCCACGCTGGTCAGCGTCGTGTCGGTGACGAGACGGCCCTCGGTGTCGGTGCGCAGCCCGCTGCGCGCGGCCAGGTCCGGGACGCGGAATCCCGCGGTCCAGATCGTCACCGCGCTGGGCAGCTCGCGACCGTCGTGGAGCCGGACGCCGTCTCGGGTCACTTCCCGCACCCGCGCACGGGGGCCTTCGACGACGGTCACACCCAGCCTGGTGAGCCGACGGGCGACCGGGCGGCGGACCCGGGCATGCAGAGAGGGGCCGAGCACGTCGCCGCAGACCAGGGTGACCCTGCGGCCCGCTTCCGCCAGCTCGGCGGCGGTCTCCAGGCCGGTCGGGCCGGACCCGACCACGGTCACCGGATCCGACGCGGGCGTCGCGGCCAGCGCCGACCGCAGCCGGTCCGCCCCTTCGAGGTCCGACACCCGATGAGCGAACTCCCCCGCTCCGGGCACGCCGGGGTCGAAGGCGCCGCTGCCCACCGCGTAGACGAGGTAGTCGTAGGAGAGCGTCCCACCGCCCGCCAGCGACACGGTGCGCTCGGCAGCGTCGATCCGGGTCGCGGAGTCGACCACCACGTGGACGTTGCCGCCCAGAACCTCATCGAAGCCCACGACCGCGTCGTCGGAGCCGGCCACGCGCTGGTGCAGGCGGATCCGCTCGACGAAGTCGGGACGCGGATTGACCAGCGTCACCGACACACCATCGTGCCGGGACAGGCTGTTGGCCGCCGTCACGCCTCCGTACCCGCCGCCGACCACGACCACCTCGACGTTCCCGTTCATCGTGTCTCCCTTGTCTTGTGGACTCGGCATGGAGACACCGGCCGCGTATCCGGTGTGACAACCCTCGGATGAGACGTGGCGCACAGGGACGGCGGCGGAAGCACCGCCCTCTCGGCCGGGAGCGTCGGCGACCGACGACAACGCAGCGAGCGTGTGTGCCAGGGCGCGCGAACCCGGCAGGATCCAAACGAAAGGCCCTAGGTCCTTGGTGCCGGTGCACCTGGGCCTCCAGCCCGATTTGCCGCACCGCGACACCCGTTAGCGTCCCACCATGCGCTTAGGACTACTTGGCACCGGCAACGTCGCCCGAGCACTGGCCCACGGCTGGACGGCCGCAGGGCACGACGTGCTCCTCGGCTCACGTCGGCCCGGAGAACGGACCGACCTCGGGCTCCCCGTAGCGGGCCTGAAGGAGACAGCCGCCCACGCGGAGGTACTCGTCAACGCCACTCCGGGCACCGTCTCCGTGGAACTGCTGCACTCCATCGGGGCACCGGCGCTGGCCGGCACCCTGCTGATCGATGTCGGAGTCGGCCTCTCCGACGACTTCACCGAACTCTCGCACCCCAACAGCAGCCTGGCGGAACAGATTCAGGCAGCCTTCCCCCTGACCCCCGTCGTGAAGACGCTGTGCACCATGGACTCCACCGTCATGACCGCCCCGGGGGCGCTGGACGGTCCGAGCACCGTCTTCCTCTCCGGTGACGACGCCGAAGCCAAACGCACCACCGGGCGGCTGCTCACCGACCTCGGCTGGCCCCCGTCGTCCCACCTGGACATCGGCGGCATCACCACCGCACGCGGACAGGAGCACTTCGCCCTGCTCTTCATGGGCATCGCGGGCGGTCTGGGTTCGCACACGTTCAACATCAGCGTGGTCTCCCGCCCTCCCGCGTAGAGCGTGCACCGTGGTTCACGGTCCGGGATGCGATGTCATGACAGTCCGATGGAACGGCCGGGCCGTCAGCGGAGGTGTCATCCGTACATCCGTACAGGGGAGTGGCCTGCCCGGTTCTGCGTGCGACCGTTGGTCGCCGGAGCGAAACTGGCAACAGGCCGTCGGGTGATGATCTCCGGCCGGACAGAGGGAGAGTGTGATGGGGTGGATCACTGAGGAGTTCGGGGATTCCCACGAGGGCATCACCGGGGCGGTCCTTGCGGACGGCCATGAACCCAAGCCCGTCTACCTGGACTTCGGCAGCGGCAGCGGTTCCGTGCACGAGACCAGCGAGTGGTGGGCCTACAACGGGGAACCGAACAGGCCGAGGGCGGCAGCCGTGCGAGCCGCGTGCGCGTGCGGCTGGCGCGGCCCCGACTACCCCATCGCCTGGGACGAGTTGCCGGACGGCGGCCTGAACGATGTGGACACGTCGGGTCCGTACCGTGACTGGAGCGGTCACATCGCCACCGTCGACCGCCGTACGGTGCCGCTGCCCGCCGAGGTCGCCGAGGCGATCGAACGGCTGGACGAACAGCTCACCACCCTCGCCGAACAGGCACCGGTGGCCGCGCTGAGGGCAGCGGCCGCTCTGGAGCGCATCACTGCCGCGGTCGGTCTGGAGGCCGCCCACGCGGTCCAGGCCGACGAGTTGTCCTTCGACACGATCGCCACCGCGCTCGGGATCAGCCCGACGGCCGCCCGCTCCCGCCTGACTCGCTATCTCCTCACGCAATAGACCCGGCCCCGGTTCGCCGACCCGCGGGCCGCGATGAGCCCCCGAAGCGCTCGCGTCAGCGTCCCGTCGAGCCGTCGATCAGTTCCCGCAGGATGTCCGCGTGGCCGGCGTGGCGGCCGGTCTCCTCGATCATGTGGGTGAGTGCCCAGCGGACGCTGGGGGCGGGGCCGTTCGGCCGTGGGCGGGGAACCGGTGTGCCGAGGTCGGTGCACCCGTCGAGCACGTCGTTCGCGCGCTCGACCGTCTCCCGGTAGCGGGCGACGACATCGGCCACGCCGTCCTCAGGCGCGGCCCGGAACGTCCCCGGCCAGTCGGTGACGTCGTCTCCGAGGAACGTCGCGCGCTCGACGAATGTCAGGTGATGGAGCAGGCCGAGCAGGTTCGTGCCCGACGGCACTCCGGCTGTTCGGACCTGTGGTTCCGGCGCACCCTCGACCTTCGCGGCGATCGAGGCCCGCAGGTAGTCGAGGAAGCCGCGCAGGGTTTCGAACTCGGTGCTGCCGGTCCGGGGTGGCGGGGTGTCGCCGCGTCGGTTGCGGCGGGAGGCGGTGGGCATGACGGTCACCTTCGGATGGCTGGGGAATGCGCCGGTCAGGCAATGCGGCGGACGAGCAGGACGTGGTCGGTGACCTCGGCGGTCTGCCCACTCGGTCCGGTCGCGATCCGGCGCGGTGTGTCGGCCCGTTCGACCGTCCACGCCTCCGGGGCCAAGTCCATCCCCGCGGCGACCTCCTGCGGAGTCGGGTACCGGACATCGGGATCCTGGTTCCACGACCACGGCGCGGCCGAGCCGTGATCGACGACCAGCAGGTGCCCGCCCACGCGCAGCGCGTGCGCGGCTGTGCGCAGGACGGTCGCCCTGTCCAGGGCGAAGGGGGTTTGCAGGTAGTGGGCGCAGACCAGGTCGTACGCGCCCTGGGGGAACGAGCCCTGGAGGTCGTGCCGCTCGGCGACGACCCGTCCGCCCAGACCGCGTGACCGGGCACGACCGGCGAGGCGCTCGACCGCCACGGCCGCGATGTCGACGGCGGTGACGTGCCACCCCTGGCGGGCGAGCCACAGTGCGTCGCCGCCGTCCCCGCATCCGAGGTCCAGCGCGTCGCCGGGCGTCAGGCCCGTGACCGTCTCGGTGAGTCGGGCGTTCGGCCGCGGGTCGGTGGCTGCCGGCCGGCCGGCGTACACGTCTTCCCAGAACGTGCCTGCATCGGTGGTGCTCATCGGGACTCCCTGTGTCGGATGCCGTCAGTCTTGGCCGCCGACCCGTGACCTCGCACGAAATCTTGCGGTTCCGGCAAGATGGCCGTGTGGACCATGGAACAGAAGAGGTGCTCGACGCCGTGGGACCGCGGCTGCGTGCGCTGCGTCGCGACCGCGGCCTCACCCTCGCCGACCTTGCCGCGACGACCGGAGTGTCGGAGAGCACCCTGTCCCGGCTGGAGAGCGGGCAGCGGCGGGCGACTCTGGAGCTGCTGCTGCCGCTGGCCCGTACCTACGACGTTCCGCTGGACGACCTCGTCGGTGCGCCGCGTACGGGTGATCCGCGGATCCATCTGAAGCCGATCGAGCGGTTCGGGATGATCTTCGTGCCGCTGTCGAGGCGGCCGGGCGGAGTGCACGCGTTCAAGATGATCATCCCCGCCCGCCAGAAGCCCCTCGAACCGACCCCGCGGACGCACGAGGGCTTCGAATGGCTGTATGTGCTCAACGGCCGCCTGCGGCTGGTGCTCGGCGAACGCGACCTGACGTTGCCCCCGGGTGAGGCGGCCGAGTTCGACACATCCATGCCGCACTGGCTGGGCAGTGCCGACGGCGGGGCGGTCGAGCTCCTCATCCTGTTCGGTCTGCAAGGCGTACGGGCGCATGTGCGCGCCGGCAACCATCCGTCGGCTCACGGCGGGAGCGAGCACTGAGCTCGGCGAGATGACGGCCGGCGCCACCTCGACGGAAGGAACGGGATCTGTGTGGTGCCGGGGGAGCGGAGCGCGCGTCACGACCACCGGTGGTCGTGACGCGCGAGATGTCCGACGGACTGATCAGCCGCAGCGGCGGCCGGTGTTGATGCAGGCCACGGCCTTCCTCATCAACGGATCGGACATGGCGTTGATGAAGTCGCCGTGGTCGGTGATCGGCTTGTGGAACGACTCGGGGAAGCTGTCGACAGCGAAGCGGGTGCTGCCGGCGAGACCGTTGTAGGTGACGCGCTGAACGAGCTGGGGGATCGCGCGGAAGCCCTTCGGGCAGGTGCCCCGGGCGTCGGCGAAAGCGACATGGGACCGGTGGTTGGCGCTGTCGGTGTTCGCACCGTCCCAGCAGCTCTGGAACTTCGAGATCCGTACGACCTTGCTGCCGCGCGGGCAGATCGGGTACTTGTCCTTCAGCTCGACCCGGGACTCGAATCCGGTGCAGCTCCAGCGGGCGTTGGCGTTGGCTCCGCCGTTGGCATTGGCCTTGGCGTCTCCGGTGATGATGCGAAGGAACCGGGGCATGGCCGTGACCTTGGTGCGGGGGCTTCCGACGAACTGGAGGCTGACGGACGCCGGTGTCAGGATCTCTCCGACGTTGCCCTCGGCTCCACCGCCGGGCCGGTCCGCGTCGGACTGCTCGACGCCGTCGCGGTCCCGCAGGACGGGCCAGTAGTACGTCGACCGGTCTCCGTTGGTACAGGTGGTCCCGCCGGCAGCCAGGGACTCGTTCGTCGTGAAGGCGTCGACCCCGAGCGCACCCACGTAGTCATGGGTGTGATGAGCGCCGTTGCCGACGCCCGGAGCCACGATGACGTTGTCCGAGTTGAACCGCCCCTTCTCGTTCACCCCGCACCGTGACACGAAGCTTCCCGTCGAGGCATTGCGCCCCTTGCCGACCCGTTGGACGTTGGGCGCGACACTCGTGATGTCGACGAAGTCCTCCTCCGCGGGGCCGTTGTCGTCCGGTAGCGCGCCGCCGCCCGTGTTCCCGTCCTCCTGCCCACTGCCGCCCGTGTTCCCGCCGTCCGCCGTGACGCGGTTCGCATCCTGAGCGCCGGCCGTGCAGAGTGCCAGGCTCTGCAGTCCACGGGGACGTTCGGAGCCTGCCCGCTCGATGGCGATCTCGATGCGCTCCAGGGCGGCCGCGCGTTCTGCTCCCAGGGGCTGGAGGACGATGCGCACCATCTCGTCCCGGCCGCTCTCGGCCTCGGACATCTTTGCGTTGGCCCGCTCGGTCTGCTGCTTCAACAGGGCCAGTTCGCGGTCCACTTCGCCGCGCGCACGGCCGGGTATCTGCGGGAGCCGTTCGGCAACTGACGGGCAGGCGACGGCTTCCGACCGGCTGGTGGCTGTCCCGGCGTTGGCGATGGCGTTCACCGCCACCAGCCCTCCGCCGCCCAGCAACAGCCCGGCGACCGCCAACAGGGCGTTGCGTCGGCTGCGTTTCACTTTGTGTCGCTGATGCATGATGGTCCTCACCTCTCGGGCGGTGCAGGTAGCGCCGCGCGTTCTCGGCCGTCCCCAGGGCGCCCCGACCTGAGTCTGCGACGGGCTCCCGACCGCGGCTCACACTGGCAGAGCAGACGCCCCATCAACACCGCTGACAAACTGACGTCACAGAGTGGTAAGGACATGAGCGGCACGGAAGGGCACGGGTGTGAGTGGGCCGAGCCGTGCGCCCGACACCCCGCCGTCGGCACTCGTGTCTGTCGGATCGTGCGGGATGCGTCATGGTCCGGCTCGCCGACGGCAGGCAGTGGCTGGAGCACTTCTACCCGGCTCCGCGCCATCAGGGCCGAGGCGTCGGATCCGCTGTCCTGCGCAGCGTGCCGGCGCGGATCGACGCGCAGGGCACGACCCTGGTTCTGAACGTCCTGCACGGCAGCGCCGCGCGTCGACTCCACGAGCGCCACGGATTCGTGGCGGAATCCTGGGACCCGATTGACGTCTTCATGGTGCGCCCCCCTGGGGCGGGCTCGCCTGCGCGGGCCTGACCCGCGACATCGCGACCGGGTCGGCCGCCCGTGCGATCGCCGTCTCGACCGCCGCGATCCGGTCCGCCGGCCGGCCGAGGGCGGCCGCTGCCCGGCCGACGCCTCGTCGCCCGAGCTGTCGAGCGCCAGGGTCCGGATATACGTCGTGGCGATCGTCGCACAGCGGTCCGCCTGGACCCCGGTGAGGCCGTCGCGCAGTCGGGCGCCGGTTGCTGCGAACCACGCAGAACAGGACACGCGTGCGGGCGACCGGGGCCGCCCGCACGCGTGCTACCGCCGCTACTGCTGCCGTTCCGCCGGCAACGAGAGGTAGAGCCGGGTGCCTTGCGGCCGGAAGCCGACGCGCTCGTAGACACGGCGGGAGCCGTCGCCGGAGTACTCCAGCCAGACCGATCCGGCTCCCTGTGCGAACATCGCCCCCGCCAGCGCGGCGGTCACGGCCGAGGCGACGCCACGGCCGCGGTAACCGGGCCGGGTGCCGACGCCGGCCAGTTCGGCGGTGTGCTCGGCCGGCGGGGAACAGGATGCCCCGCCGAGGCAGCCGTCCTGCGGTGTACGGACGAAACGGACCGCACCGCCGCTCTGCTGGGTACGCCGCAGTCGGTCCGCCCCCTGCGGGGAGGGGGCGAAGACATGTCCGAACGCCTCGGCAAGCGCGGCATCGAGCTCGCTGTACTCCTCGTCGGTGGTCGGGGTCTCCACGAGCGGGTAGTCGGCGGAGCGCGGGGTCATCAGCGTCTGCGGTGTGCACAGGAGGTACTCGTGCACCGCCTCGGTGTCGAAGCCCGCCGCCCGCAGGGCCGGTGCCACACGGGGAGCTGCCTGCGGCGCGAACTCCAACCGGGGCAGCAGACCGCGCTCCCGGAAGGCTCCGATCAGCGAGGCGACGTCACGCTCGGTCGGCTCGGTGCCGGGCAGTGGGGTCGCGTAGTTGAGGTAGGGGCTGTCGGTGTCGGGATGGAAGCCCGCGACGAAGCCTCCGGTCTCGACGACCACGGGGCGGCGGCGGAGGTTGGCTACGGCAAAGCTCTGGACCTGGTTGTCCATGGTGGGTGTTGACCTCACGATGTCTCAAGGGGAGCCCGGCGCACTCGGGTGAGTGCGAAGGGCAGCGGAGAGCGGCGGTGCATGAGGCACCGCGTCGTGGGGCCGCCGCGGAGTGAGCGTGGCACGCTGAGACTGCTGGAGAGCAGATGCTCAGTGCCGACGGCGGCCGCTGGTGGACGCCGCAATCATGGGCTTCGTTCCTTACCGTGAAGGTGTCTGCGAAGGCGCAGAGCACCGACTACTTTTCCAGGACCGTGCGGAGGGGGCAAGCGATTTTCCGCAGCCGGTGGGGGCCGTGGTGCGCCTGAACCGTCGTGTCGCGCACGAGGCTTTCCGGTCGGTGCCGCCGACCGGCAGCGAGGTGCGCGCCACCGGGCTCAGAGCACGCCCCCCGCCTCGTCGTGGAACACCTCCGGCCAGTAGCGGTAGTCGTCCTCGTCTGTCGCGGGAAGGCAGGCGACCGGGTCCACCGACGAGAGGACCTCGGTCATGGTCTCGGCCAGCTGGTGGTAGAAGTCGTGGGTGAAGTGGTGCTCCTCGTCGAGTTGTCCCTCCCGGCTGTGCATCCACACGGTGAACGCCAGCGTCGATATGTCGGCGTTGACCGGGACCACGCGGTCGGCGTCGTACTCCGCGTAGTGCAGAGCGCCGGTGCGCCCGTCGATCAGGACGGTGAAGTCGTGCATCAGGCCACCGAGGACGACCATGTGCTCCGCGTCGGGCGGGAGTTCGTCGGTGCCGTTCCACAGATGGCGATGGGCAGGGTTGTGCTGGGAGGAAGCACGGTCCTCCGGCAGCGTCGGCAGGCGCGTGTCATCGCCGTCCATACCGAACATGATCCCGTCGCGTGGCAGGCCCACTTCGGTGAGGAAGCGTCGGGTGGGCTCGTGCACGAGCGCCGCCGGCAGCGCCGACGGCTCGATGCGCACCATCTCGGCCGGGCCGAACTCGTCGTCCAACAACCCCGCGGGCAGGTCCAGTCGAAGGCCGTCGCCCCGTCCGGCGACCAGAGCCAGCGGTCGGATGACAGCAGCGATCCGCCAGAACGCGGGAAGGGGATGCTCCCACTCCGAGGGCGGGTGCACATTGCCCCACCCCTCGTGGCCCCAGTTCTCGTCGGTGAAGGCCGACATCAGCAGTCGTGATGCCTCCGCCACCGCTTCGGTTCCGGTCCGGCCCGCCAGCGCGGCGAACCTGCCCCTCATCGACCGGAAGTCGTCCACGTGATCGAGAAACCGTGCCAGCGCGTCGAGGGAAGGGGCGAGAGGGGTCACGTCGATCAGGCCGGGCGAGTCCTCGAAGAGGTACATGCTGAAGACCCGGCCGGTGGCACCGTCGAGGACGACCTCCTGAGCGTCGTACTCCTCACTCCGGAGGTGTCCGATCAGCAGCAGCTCCGCGACGTACGGATCGAGCTTCGCCGGGTCCGCTCCCTCGGCGAGCAGATCCGGCACGGACACCACCCGGGACTCGGCCAGTGGTGCGAAGCGGATCAGGCTGTGCTTCGCCGGCAGTCCGGCCCCGGTGAGGCGGCGGCGGGTCGCCTCGTGCGTGATGGACGCGGGAAGCGCGTGCGCGGGCACGACGAAGTCGGTCGTGGACATGGATCCCCCGTGGTGGTGACGTGTGAACTCTCGACGATCACCACGATAGGAACCACCACTGACAACGGGACGGGGGTGGGCTGACCGCGACGGAGCTCAGTTCTTCGTCTGGAGCGTTCTGCCCTGCGCGAGTTGGATCCGGCGCGCGCGGACGTGGTCGCGCACGGTGGAGTAGGAGGCGCAGGTGAATCCGTGCTCCGTCTTCAGCCGTTCGAGAATCACCTTGATGGTGTACCGGTCCTCCGGAGGGCGGGTCTGCTCTTCGAGCAGCATCAGCTCGATCGGTGTCTTCACCGGGTCCAGCACGCTGCGCGGCCGTTCCTTCACGCGCCCCGGTCGGGGCAACGACAGGGCGGCGGCCACGGTGGCCTGTGACACCCGGTTCCGGGCGGCGAGTACATGGACGGGTAATTCGGGGTGGTTCCGGCGGTCCTGGCGGATCCGGTCGAGGATCCATTCTCGTGACCTGTACACGGTGACTCCGGAGAGATGTCGGCGCGGGTGCCGCGCGGGAAGGTCGGCTCACGTGGGGTGGGCAGGCCTGAGCGACACGGTCCCGTCCACCGCCCTTGTCCGGAGCTTGCCAGAACACCCGGTCGGTGGTGGTGACATGGGAACATCGGCCGGCCGTCCCCTCCCACGCCATCCGGTGCTCGCGCTCGAGGAGACTGACCGGCCGACGGGGGGAGTGGCCCCGGACCTGGGACTGCTTCAGGCGTCTTCGAGCCTGCGACCGGACTCGCCGAGCTCCGTGCAATAGGCGATCGACGCATCGTCCGCAGCCACCGAGTGGCGCGCCTCCGCCTGCCGGACGCGACGGATGATGTCGGCGGGTCCGCCAGCAGCCAACGCGTCCATCACTTCCGGCCAGTCGGCGAGCCGGAACCGGTCCACGATGCGGCCGGCCCCATTGCTGAGCAGGACGGCACCCGTCAGCTCAGAGGTCGGACAGCTTCCGGTGATCGCCTGCTCGGCCGCTCGCGGGTCGTCTTTCGCCACCCAGAAACCGCCCGGCTGATTCCGACGGGAGCGCAGGTCCCGGAGGAGTCGTTGGTACTCGTCGCCGTCCGTGGCGGCTTCGAGTGCGGGCTCGTACGACCGACTGATGAGCACCTCCCGGGGATCGGTGACGACCAGCGGCTCACCGTCGGCCCGGTCGAGCACGAGGAGCGAATCACCGAGCACGAGATATTCGACGCTGCCGCCGGACACGCGCAGGACGGCGACGGTCGCCGACGGGCTGATGGGATCGGTGACGTCACAGGTGTCCCGGTGATCGTCCGTCACCTGCTCGATGGCCTCGGCGAGCAATGCGGAAAGACTGCGGTCGAGCGCGTGTGACAGGAGGCCGAGGAGGCTGCCTCCCAGGCGGCAGGCGTACCAGGCCACGCCGTGTCGGCAGACGGACTCGCTGCCGGGGATGCCGGCGCCGTCGATGAGCACTGCGGCGGTCGGTACGGCGCCGGTGAAGTCCTCGTTCGTCCGGCCGTGCCGCGCCGCATCACTCGCCATGGTCACGCGCATGCGCCGCTGCCCTCCCGTCGGACCGAGAGTCGACCCTACATTCTGCCGAAGGGCCCGGTCGTCGTCGCCGGATCGGGCCGCGCGGTCCGGAGAGCGGTGGCGCGTCACGGCTGCCGGCCGTGGGCCCCGGCGACTGCGGCCCCCCGGACGGCGATGAGGCCGAAACCCGTTCACCAGGAGGACTACGTGACCCAGTCCCTGAAGTCCCGCCCCGACTCGCTCGACGCGGCTGGGATCCCGTACATCGACGCCAACGACGCGTCCAGCCGCCCGCGTGCCATACCCAGGGTCTTGCGTCAGCGGGACTGAAGGGCGTCCAGGCCTACAGCCTGGGCCATGGCGAGTCGGCGGTCGACGTCGGGGGACGGTATGTCCAGCACGTACCTGTCCCGGAGCCCGAACTTCTTGTTCACCGACATGATGTCCCGGTCGCCGGCCGTGAAGTCGAAGTGGTACGGCCAGGCGAAGGGCAGCCAGTCGGTGAAAGGGATGACGTTCCAGACCCGCCGCAGGACGGCGATGAATCCGTTCCGTTCCTTCCCGGCCGATTCGGCCGCGCCCGGCTGCTCCAGATGCCAGGTCGAGCGAAGCAGGGAAGCGGCGAAGTTCTTGCGGAAATGGCCGATCACGTTGTCCGACGCGTCCGTCACGTCGTACGTGGCTCCCACGTCGAGGACCTGACGGGCCTTGAAGGCGAACAGGACCTGCCGTTTGGAGTCATCCGTGTAGAACGTGACCCGCTCCCTGAACGCCAGCCTTTTCTGCTCGGCGAAGGCCACGACCTCACCCTCCGATCCATCCGGTTCGGCCACCGTCACCACGTACCGGTTGCCCATCAGGGTCAGCTTCTGCCGGACGAGGAAACGCTGCCGCGCCTGGAGGTCCGGGATGTTCATGAGTTCGCTCCTGTTCGCTGCCTGCCGGGACGTCGTCATCCTCGCCGCAGCGGCGCGGCCGCGGCGTCCCCTGAAAGTCCCTGCGCGGACCGACGAACGGAGGACGGGGAGGAGGTCTTTCGGCGGCTGTGGCGGCCGCTCCCGGTTCACGAACCTTGCTGTCATGCCGGGGGAACGGCGGTCGGGCCGGCGAAGGAGCCGGAAGTGAGGACCTCCTCCAGGTCTGCGCAGGGCGATCAACCGAGCGGCCCGGCACGCGACGGTGCCCCGATCACCGTCGCGTGCCGAGTAAGGTCGGAGCATGGTGCAGAGCCAGGCTGACGATGTGGACGGCTATCTCGCCGAGGTCCCGGAGGAACGCAGGGAAGCCTTGACCCGGCTTCGTGAGCTGTGTCGTGGAGAGCTCGGGGGGTTCACGGAGGCCATGGCCTACGGGATGCCTGTCTATGAGCGGGACGGCAAAGGGGAGGTCGCCTTTGCGAGCCAGAAGCAGTACATCTCTGTCTACGTGCTGCGAGAGGATGTCCGCGAGGCCTTTGCCGAACGCCTGGCGGGCCACGACATGGGCAAAGGCTGCCTGCGTTTCCGCAAGCCGGAGAAGATCGACTTCGACCTCCTGCGGGACCTGCTGAAGGCTACGGCGAAGGGTCCGGGCGCGGCCTGCTGAAGGCTACAGCGAGGGGGCCCGGATGCGGGCTGCTGACCGCCGTCGAGGTCTCGTGCCGATCTGGCGGGTGCACAAGCTCGGCGCGGTCAATCCCCCTGTGCCCGCCGGCCGTTCGCCCCGTCCTCGGGGCGTCTCGTGCGTGGCCGCGCCGTCTGGCCGCCGGATCGAGCGGTCCCGAGGTCAGGGCAGGGTGAGGATGCGCGGGCCGTCCTCGGTGATGGCGATGGTGTGTTCGCAGTGGGCGGCCCGGCTGCCGTCGATCGTGCGCAGGGTCCATCCGTCGCGGTCCGTGTAGTACTCGTTGCGTCCACCGGCCATGAGCATGGGCTCGATGGCGAGGGTGAGGCCGTGGCGCAGGGGGAAGCCGCGGCGGGGCCGTCCGTGGTTGGGGACGTGGGGGTCTTCGTGCATCTGGCGGCCGATGCCGTGGCCGCCGAAGTCGGACGGCATGCCGCAGTCGGCCTTGCGGGCGACCGTGCTGATGGCATGGGAGATGTCTCCGATCCGGTGGCCGACGGTGGCGGCGGCGATGCCGGCGTCCAGGGCCTGCTGGGTGGCTGCGATGAGTTCGAGGTCGGCCGGGTGGGGGGTGCCGACGGTGAAGCTGATCGCGGCGTCCCCGGTCCAGCCGTCGAGTTCGGCTCCGCAGTCGAGGCTGACCAGGTCGCCGTCCCGTAGGCGGTAGTCGTCGGGGATGCCGTGTGAGACGGCGTCGTTGACGGACGCGCAGAGTACGGCGGGGAAGGGAACGGGGGCGAAGGAGGGCTGGTAGCCCAAGAACGGCGACCGTGCTCCGGCCTTGGTCAGCACGGCGCGGGCGGCTTCGTCGAGCTCCCGCAGGCGAGTTCCCACGGCTGCCGCCGCTCGGGCGCTCTCCAGTGCGTGGGCGACAACACGTCCGGCCTCACGCATCGACTCCAGTGCCGTGTCGGTTTTGATCTCCACCATGTGTGACTCCCTGCCAGGCGCGCGTCCCAATACTTATACCGGTATTAGTATCACGGGGGTGGGTGTGGGAGTTCTCCTGAGTGCGGAGACGGCGGGATCCTGTGGGCGGCTCGCGTGGTCGCCGAGTGGCCGAGAAGCATCATCAAGACCGGCCGAGCCCCGACTTCGACCGTACTGGTCGCGGAGGCCCTGGTGTACGCACTGTGCCTGCCGGCCGGCGACCCGGTCGCCGTCGTGTCGCCCGACCGGAGACGCGCCGACTGCCCGACAGGGGCGACGCCCTCGATGGAGCGCGGCAGCACCGGCCTGACCTGGGGTCGCGCACGCGTCATTCGGCACCGCTATCGGCCAGTCGGGTAATTGCAAGAGCTTTGTGGTGTTTTGGCGCCGTCTTCCGAAGGTTCATGGCATCTCATGGGCGACGGCTGATCTGTATGACAATCATCCCGGCTCGAAGGAGTTCAGCATGCAGCCTTTCGCTTCCCTCCGCCTCGGCGGCGTTCGTGCGGGCACCACGGTGGCAGCCACGGTCGCCATCGCTGGAGTCACTCTGATCGGCGCACCCGCCGCCCACGCTCTTCCCGGAGACAGCGGTGACCTCAGCGTCTCCTCGGCCGGCTGGCATTCGCGTGGTCAAGACGGAGTCGAGGTCTGTGCGTTCAACCTCGTCGCCACCAACTTCGAGTCGTACCCCTCCGTGCCGTGGACGATCACCGCGCAGCCCCCGACGACTCCCCCGGGCGACACCCTGGCCAGCACGCTGCCGCTCGTCAACGGGGCGGCGCGCAGTGACAGATACCTCCTCCCGGAGGGCACGTACCAGTTGGTGTGGACCGTCCCGGCGGGCCCGAAGCAGCGGTCCTTCAAGGTCGAATGCCAGCGCTCCGAGAACAACCGACCGGCTGAGATCGGCCCGGGCGCGAACGGATCGAACCGTGAGGACGGCGAGAGCGGGGAGAGCGGAGAGAAGGGCGGCGAGTACCGCAAGCCCTCCGGCGCTGTTCCGGCCGGTGGCGGTGGCGTCCCGGACATGGAGAACCTCGGCACCGAGGACGAGTCGAGCATCGCCACGCCCGCCGCCCTGACCGTCGGCGCGGCCGGAGTCGCGGCGCTGGTCCTGGTTGGCCGATCCGCACGGCGTCGTGCCCGCAACGAGGCATAGGGCCCACAGCCGACGGCCGCGACGCCAGGGACCGAGTCGCGCATGCCGTCTCACGATGACCTTGTCCGTGACCTCTGCGCTGCTGACCGGCATCGTATGGGCTTCCTCGGACTCGTCCGACGATTCCTCGGTCACCGCCGTCCGCGCCGATGACGCCGCGGGCGGTGGTGACCCGCCGTCCCAACAGCCCTCCGAGGAACCTCTGGTGGGCTCACGGCCGGTGAAGGTCACCATCCCCACCATCTTCATCGAGGCCCCGATCACCGGTCTGGGCCTCGACAAGAAGGGCCGGCTCGGCGCCCCGCCGCTGAACAAGCCCATGCAGGTGGGCTGGTACCGCAACGGTCCCTCGCCCGGTGACCCGGGTACGTCCCTGCTCGTCGGGCACCGTGACACCCGCACGGGACCGGCGATCTTCCTCAACCTCAACGTGCTGCGCAAAGGCGCCAAGGTGAAGGTCAACCGGGCCGACCGGCGCGTCGCGGTCTTCACCGTCGACGAGGTGAAGACGTACACGAAGGAGAAGTTCCCGGACGAGAAGGTGTACGGGTCCACGGCTCGTCCGGAGCTCAGGCTCATGACGTGCGGTGGACGCTTCAACGCGAAGAACGGCTACTCGGCCAACGTCGTCGTCTTCGCACACCTGACCTCGATGAAGAAGGTCGGGGTCTAGTGCCGCTCCCGGTAAGCATGTGCTCCGTCGCGCGAACACTGCCGGTCGAGCACTGGTGCCGGGCGGAAGCGGGCGGGGGCGCGGGAGGTTGGCGGGGAACCCGCCCCCGGGCGCCCGGGACCCACAATCACCCCAGACCGAGCC
>NZ_JBHXSL010000034.1:0-4428 GCF_042714725.1 Streptomyces sp. NPDC058685 | reverse complement strand
GGTCGAGCACTGGTGCCGGGCGCACGCGGCCGGTTCCTCGGATGGTTGCCGTGGAACCGGCCGCTTCGAGCGCGTACCACTGTCTCCGAGCTGACGTCGCCTGTCGGCGGTCACCGGCGGCGGTCACCCACGGCCCAGGGTGTCCTCCAGCCAGTCGAAGACGACCTCGCAGTGCTGTTGGGGCGCCATCGGCGAGCAGTGCAACTGGGCCCCGGTCGCCGCCCGCATCAGCCGGTATTCCTTGCGGGAGCGCAGCAGCTCGAAGAACTCGCGCGGCTGGCCCGGGTAGAAGGCCTCGTCTTCGTAGTCGAGCACCAGCGTGGGACATTCGATACGGCGCACCACTCCGGTGATGTCGAGCGCCATGATCCGCTGGGCCGGTGTCCAGAAGTCGGTGAAGAGCCGGCCCTGCCGTGCCGCGAGCATCGCGGGGATCGAGAAGGGCTCGATCCGCTTTTTGATCACGAACTGCTCGGACGGCGTCAGTTGGGGAGCGACCTCCTCGTTCCAGATGCGGTTGGTCTCCTCCTTGTCGGGGGTCACGATGTCCCGGAGCTCCTCCGGGAAGCCCAGCCACGGCGAGAGACACCCCGGCAGCGCGGCCAGAGCGGCGATCCGGTGCTCGAACGCCGCGGCGCGCGGGGCGAGGTCACCGCCCATGGAGAGTCCGGTCAGCGCGATGCGTCGGGCGTCGACATCCTTGCGACGCTCCAGCCAGTCGACCAGGGGGGAGACCACCTGCTCCCAGCGCGGGGTGAAGACGAGCTCGTCGACGTAGAGCAGTTGGCCCTGGCCGGGGCCGTCGTAGACGAGGGCGTTCCAGCCGCGGGCGAGCGCGGCGGCGACCCCGTAGGTCCACATGTCGACGTTCGGACCGTCGCTGCCGTTGGTGAGGATGACGGTCGGCCGGGGCCTGTCGGAGTCGTCGGGGCGGAAGAACCAGACGGGAATCGAGACGCCGTCCCGGTACGGGACCTGGTCGGTGATCGCCGCGGGCGTGCACAGCCGGGCGAAGGTGTCCCACGCCCGGCGTCCCGCCAGATAGAGCTTCTTCTCGTCACCGGGGGTGTCCGAGCCGAGTACGAAGAAGAGCGCTTGGCCGAAGTACTGGGCACCGCGCAGCGAGCGGGCACGGCGTGTCTGCCGGTGCCGCGACGCGGTGGCCGTCAAGCGCTCGCCCCAGCGGCGGAACTCGGCCGTGTAGGTCTGCTCGTTCGCCCCGGCGGCATTGATGGCGTTGACGGCCGTCAGCACCTCCCCGACCTCGGACGAACCGAATCCGGCGCCGCCGAGCGCGAGGAGTGCGCCGAAGTTCAGCCCCGGGTCCGTGAACAGCTGCATGGCACCGGGCGTCGGCGACGCGTCAGGACCGGGAGCCGGGGCGGAAGCGTCGGCACCACGCCCCGTGGCGGAGGCGGGTGCCGAGTTCGCCGTGGCGGTCGACGCCGCCGACAGCACGACTGCCCCCGCTCCGGCGGCGATCCCGGCGAGCGCGCCGCGCCGGGTGGGCGCCTGCGCACGGTCTGTGGGTGAGTTCGTCATGCGCCCGAACGTAGGAGCAGGCTCCACCCCTGGCCCACCCGCCACTCCCGGCGGTCCTCCGAACGGCCCCTCGGTCTGCGGCGGCCCGGTGACGGCCTCTCCCTGCCACGCGGGTTCACCACGGTCTCGGGCGTCACCCCGTTGCCGTTGGCGCGGTGATCGCTGTGCTCTCCCGCCCGGCGATCGAGCCGATCCGGTCACGAGACCGGCTCCGTGGCTCCTCGGTCTACGCCTTGTGTGCGAGGAGTTGGACCTCCTGGAACTGCCGCCGGTCCGTCGGCTTCGGCTCGATCGTCAGGCGGGCCGACTCCACCAGGCCGTGATCGCGCAGGAGCTCGGTGAAGCGATCGGGGGACCAGCGGTAGGCCGTCACCACCGCATGGTCGTAGGCCTGCGTCTCGTCCTGCGGGCCGTCAGTGGCCGGGAATTCGATCAACACGTGTCCACCAGGAGCCAGGACCCGGGCGATCTCGGCCAAGAGGGCGGGCAGGTCCCGTGGCGGGGTGTGGATGAGGGACCACCGCGAGAGCACCCCGCCGAGCGCGCCGTCCTCGATGTCCAGCGCGGCCATCGAACCGATTTCGAACCGCACCCCGGGGTTGGCTTCGCGAGCCAGCTCGACCATCGCCGGCGATGCGTCGACGCCGAAGGCCTTGAGGCCCAGCCCGTGGAGGTGGGCTGTGACGTGCCCCGGTCCGCAGCCGAGATCCGCGACCCTGCCGTCGCCGTTCGTCCGCACCAGCTCCGCGAAGGCACTCAGGAGGGCGCGCTCCAAGGGCCGGTCGCTCAGGGTGTCGTGGAACTTCTGCGCGTACAGGGGGGCGATGGCGTCGTAGGCCGCGCGGGTGGCGTGCAAGGTGTCGAGTTCGGTCACCCGGAGACCCTAACGGGAGGAGCGGGGCGAGGTGCCGACTCAAGCGTTCTGACGCTCGGCCCGTTGCCGGATCAGTTCCTCGACCGCGGTGGGCAGGGTGGTTTCGAAGTCGATGAGCTTCGCCCAGGTGGGGGTGATGACGATCCGGACCATGCCGTCGTAGAGGGAGCGGACCTCGGCCTCCCACTCGATGCGCTGCTCCGGTGTCATCTCGTAGCTGCCGTTCATCTGGAGATACTCGTCGGGGATGCCGTCGACGACGTCCAGATCGGCCCGCCCGCGGATGAGCAGGATCTTCGGCGGGTGGACCTCGGTGTCGATGGTCAGGGCGACCGCCGGGTTCTTGCGCAGCGCGGGCAGTTTCGGTGCGTTCTTCGTGGTGCACAGGACGATCTCGGAGCCGTTCCAGGTGAAGGCGATCGGGATGCTGCGCGGTGTGCCGTCCTTGGCGACGTAGGCCATGCGGGTCAGGTCCCGGGCCAGCAGTTCCTTGCTGATCGGTCGGTTCAGGATCTCGGTGATCTCGGACTGCCGCATGGTGATCGCTCCTTCGTCGGTGCCGTCGAGCGCCCGTTCGTGGCCGCTCGTGTCCCTGGGACGGAGCGGGCCGGACGTTCTCGACATCCGAGGAGCACGATTCGCGAAGACTTGCGTCGGCGCGCTCACGAGAGAACTTGCGTCGGCGGCTCACGGGGCGTGGGGACACCGCACGATCGGCGACGCGTACGCCAGGACTCCTCAGGCGGGGGAGTCGAGCGGGTTGTCGGCCATCCTGTCGGCGAGTCCCGAACGCACCGCGCCGGCCGCCGAGCTGTCGGGCTTGCGTGCGGCCTGGGCTCGGAAACACGCCAGGAACTGCTCCGACAGGTCCAGCCTGGGGTAGCGGTTCAGCACTTCTGCGCGGAAGCCGGCAGGGTAGTCGTCCGCCTCCTTGCCGATGATCTCCGTGGCGGTGGCGCGTGCCAGCAGGTGTCCCTCGGGGTCCCCGGACACGTCCACCTGTGGCCACATATGGCGGACGATGACGTCCGACAGATGCTCCCGGCGTTGTGCCGTCCATCCGGCGCCGGCCGCGAAGACCTGGGCGACCTGGCCGCCCGCCTCCTCGAACGCGATGGTGTGGCTGTCGAATGCCGGCACCAGCCCGATGTCGTGGAAGAGCGCGGCTATGTAGAGGAGTTCCCGGTCGAAGGGGATGTCTTCCGCCGCGCCGCGGGCAGCCGCCCACACGTAGGCACGCAGGGAGTGGTTGAGCAGTGCGGGGGAGTGGTGGGAGGTCGCCACCTCCAGGGCGGCGGCCGATGTCAGGCTGTCGGGCATGGGGAGGGTGTCGAGCGACATACGGGTCACTGTGCGCCTGCCTCTGCGGGGCTGTCCGACTCGATGCGGATGACGGTCTTGCCGGGGGCGGCTTTGGCTTGCATGACGTTCCTCCGAGTGATGCGGCGGGGACCCGAGCGCACAGATGCCCGCTGCGATCGGCGGGGCACGCGATGCGCCGTGATCTCGACCGTATGCTCCGGCCACTCCATCCGCGTGGGCCACTTCCGGGGCCATGGGGTGCGCCACTTTCGCTTTGCCACCGAAGAGGCAGAGGACGTGCGCGACGCGGGTCGTCGGCCCACGGAGAGCGGCCAGGTCCCGGTCGAGCACGCCTGGGGTCGGGGGACTGACTCAACGCATGCCCGCAAGCGCATACGCCACAGGCGTCCCGCAGGTTCGGAGCAGGAATCCGGTTCAACTCCGGGGCGAGGGGCAGGCGGGTCGATGAGTGGCTCTACGAAAGGACCGACATGAGTGCTGGAGAAAAGGCCAAGGCCAAGGCTGAGCAGGGCGTCGGTAAGGCTGTGCGGAAAGCGGCCCACGCGATGGGCAACGAGACCACCGCGGCCAAGGGCGGCGCGCTGGAGGCCCGCGGCAAGGCCCGCGAGGCCAAGGAGAAGTCGAAGGACACCTTCAAGCACTGAGGACAATGCCGGCCGGAGAAGCCGGTACGGCGCGGGGCCCCGGGG